>JAUUVJ010000327.1 GCA_030589605.1 Candidatus Hodarchaeota archaeon
TAGAAATAATAAATGAAAAAAAGAATATTCTGATAGTGAGAGAATTAGTAGCTGAAGACGATAACCTGCTTATATCGAAAGATAATGAAATAGTTATATCTCAAAAGATGGCTATTAGTAAACTTATGGCTATTCTGAAAAACCCATTACAGCAAATGAAAGAAATCATACCTATTGAAGAAATTAGTATTGAAGCTAACATTCCCTCCCAAAATATCAAATATATTCTTAATTCATTAATTCAAAATAAGTTGATTGATGGCTCACTAGATAATAATAGTTATAGACCATAAATCGCCTTTGGGATTCTCAACTACTTATAACAGGAGATTTTACAGATAAACGACGTATTACAAATCATTGTTGACAATCGTGAACCTCAGAAATTAAAGAATAGGCTAATCAAACTTGGAATGCAAGTTGAAGAAAAGCAATTAGATATTGCAGATTATCTTATTTCAAATGAAGTTGCTTGCGAAAGAAAAACAGGTACTGATCTAATTGCTTCGTTAACAGATAATAGATTATTTGAACAAATAGATCGGTTGATTGAAACGTATGAACAACCAATATTGATAATAGAAAATATTTCATCTGCTTTTGAGAGAACAGAATGGAAAAAAAGAAAAAAGCATGTTTATGGAGCGTTAACCTATATTTTTTTGCGAAGACAAGTACCTATTGTACCAACAACGACGATAGGTGAAACAGCAATAGTATTAAATAGAATAGCTTCATGGGTTCAGGAAGATCACGATGATCCTATCATAGCGAGAAAATCCCCCAAAAAAAAGAGTTTAAAAGACAAACAGATTTTTTTCCTGCAAGGTTTACAGAATACAGGTCAAAAAAAGGCCGGTGTGTTGTTGAATGCATTTGATGGGTCACCAAAGAAAGCGGTTAATGCTATACTTGATTCTAAAGTGCTATATACTAAAAGTGGAAATCCTAAGGGAATTGAAGGATCTTTCTCAGAAATGAAAGGGTTTGGTGCAAATTATATAATCGAAAACAAGAAACTGTTGAATAAAGAAAGCAAGAAAAAAACTGAATAGTAAAAAGATTCATTTTCATTTATTTTTAGAAAGATGAAGATTGACTATTTTCTATAGAATCAGAAGTTATCTCCCATAATAAGTTTGAATCGATTAAATCGCTTAAAATGCATCCTGATAGCTGAAATTTTCCACAAAAGAATAACCAAGGACAATCTAGTTCACAAAACGGATGTGGAGTAGAAATCATTCGTTGTTTAGCTTTTTTTAGTTCAGATAATAGTAATTGACGAGTAGAGATTCCAGTATTCAGATAACCTTTTTGAAAAGAAAATGAGTCGGAATCCATTTACTCGTCCATCCGCTCAATTGATTTTTCAAAGACTTATTATTTATAAAGGCTTCTATGGCCTTTATATAAGGAAGAAGAGAGGGAGATTAGCGAAAATGACGAAAATGAATCAAATAATTACTCATAACTATAACTAGTATCAGGAAAGATACCTTCGCGAACTTCCCGATTATACTCCTGTATAGCCTTCAGAATCTGTTCTTTCAAATTCAAATATCGTTTAACAAATTTAGCTTTGAAATCGAAGTATCCCAGCATATCATAAGTGACAAGAACCTGACCATCACAATAAGGTCCAGCCCCAATTCCTATCGTTGGTATTGAAAGTGATTCCGTAATCATTTTGGCAACCTTCCATGGAATAGCTTCCAACACCAATGAAAATATTCCTGCTTCTTCTAGATTTTTTGATTCTTCTAGAATAAATTTAGCAGTTTCTTCTGTACGACCTTGAATTTTAAAACCTCCAAATCGGTGAACTGATTGTGGAGTCAAACCTAAGTGTCCCATCACAGGGATACCTGCGTCAAGAATGCCTTTGATTGCTGGAATACGTTCACTACCCCCTTCTAGTTTGATTGTCTCAGCATTTCCGTATTTTACCAATTTAATCGCATTTCTGACCGCCTCTTCGGCTGAAACTTGGAAAGTCCCAAAGGGTAAATCACCAATAACCATTGCTGACTTCACTCCACGTGCGACTGCTTGAGTATGTCGTATTGAATCTTCCAATGTCACAGGTAAAGTAGTTGAATGTCCATGAACAACCATACCCATTGTATCCCCAACCAACAACATATCTGTTCCAGCTTCATCTAGTATTGAACCAAGAACATAGTCGTAAGCCGTTAACATAGTTATTTTTTTTCCTTTATTTTTCATTTCTATTATATCTAAAGCTGTTTTTTTCATCATTCTTTCACCTTATAAATTTTCAAAGATATTTCCTTCATTAGCTAATTTCAAAAGACGGGATGACATAAATTGGAGTGCTTCTTGTAATAAATCCTTATTGTTATACCTATTTTTTTCTTCAAGTAATTTTGAACGGCTGTAATCTTTAAATTCGTTAACAAATTCAGTCATTTCTACAACAGCTCGTGTAATATTATTCGTTATTGAAACTGTTGATGTTAATGATGTTCGAGAAATAGGATTAAGATCTACAGTCACTATATCTTTTTTAAGTTTCCTTAATGCTATTGTTCGATCTCCATCCTCTAGTGGTACGAATACACAATCTGAGCTAGCAATGCCTCTTGTGTCAACTATCCTTCTCAGATGTGAAATCTCAGTAATTGTATTTTGATAAGATGGGTCAATACCTAAGATTGATTCCGCTCCTGCTTTCATTAAAACTTCTTTAATTGCAGCTTCGCGCTCCTCGGTACGATAAAACAAGTTAATTTCCAATGGAGCCTCAAGAGCCTCACTTAGGTTAACAATTTCTTTTGGACATAAAGCAGCAACATTTCCGTTTACAGAGATTACAGGGTGTTGTGCTACCAGCATAGTTACTACAGCAAATATCTCTTGCCGTAATGCAAATTCTGGAGTTTTTTCCCCTAATATATAGTCAAATGCTTCCCCCCGTCCATGTGCAATTAGACCCGCTTCGGCAACAATCTTTTGGTGCATACCATCGATAATACACTCACGAGTTCTTAACGATTCAAACCTTGGGTGTTTTTTAGGGATTTCGTGTTTAGTCATTGTTCACACTTCAATACAGGCTGTTGGCAAATAGTTTCCTTATTTATCATATTATGAGGGATATTAGATAACTTTAAATCGCTTTCTTGTTGATAAAATAAGAACAGGGATTCTCCTAACATTATTTGAGCTCCTATTATGTTTTCTGGCAAATTTTTGATGTATTTTTTTAATCTAGGAGACCAAAGATTAACTTTTTCAGTAAAATCAGCTGCTAAGACAACAAAATTATCCATAGTAGGATTGGAAATTAAATCTTTGATCAACTTTTCTCCTGCTACATTTACAGCTTCCCTTTTTTGAGGATTTGATAAGATTATTGATGTTTTGAGTGACCCAAGGTGAACAGTAGCAATTTCCCATCTATTAGAGTTTTTTATTGGCAAAGTTTTACCGAATCCAGGAGCACCTTCTTTTGTTCGGATTTCTAATCCGCCTTGAAAAAGGCCAATGACATCTCCAAGGCCTGATTTTGTTATCACCTCAGCCTGATGAGCTATCTGAAATATTTCTAGATTACTTCGACCTAAATCGAATAAATCATTAATTGCAAATGCAGTTCCTACAGCACCTGCAGCAGAAGCCCCGTAACCAGAAGAAAGGGGAATCTCGAATTTATAATCTAACCTAAAATCAGTCTGCTTAGTCCTAGGAATTAGAATTTCAACCACTTTTGAGCTGACTAATGCTTTTCCTCTTTCAGTTTCAATTCCATTAAAGAAATACTTAACAGATGAGCTTTTACTTTTACTAGCAGTTGTAATTACTCCACGATTAATTGAGACACCCGCTCCACGAGAACCGCATCTTAATAAATCATTATTTTCATCTTTAATTTGAAAAATACCAGTTAGATGTGCAGCTACCCAGTAAGAAATGTCCTGAGTCACAAAAATTCCTTCATTATTCTGGATACTTTTCTATATGTCTAACCAAATCTGCAATTGCTGCGTTTACTGGTGTTTTGATACCGATTCGTCTGCTTTCTCTCACAATAAACCCATTTAAAAAATCTATTTCAGTTCTTCGTCCTTTTTCAATATCCTGTAACATACTGCATCTATTATCTTTTGTTTTTTCGATAACATTGAGAATAAAATCGTGTGTTGTTGAAAAATCCGCTTCAGGAAGGTTGTATTTAGCGAGTTCTAATCCTTCCTTTAGAATAGCGTCAAAAATGCGTTGGATTGAAGGTTTTTCTAAAATTTTACCATTAGGTACATGTAAGATAGCTGCAAGAGGACAGATGATAGCATTTGTTAGAAGCTTTTGCCACATTTTCAATTTTATATCTGAAGTCTTCTTTGTAATAAATCCTGAATCATTCATTATTTTTTGAATTTTTTTTCCATTACCGTTTTCTCGACCTGTAATTAGGCCAAATGATGTTTTACCAAAGGCTATATGTCGAATAATACCAGGATGGATTAATTCAGCTGCCTCTGTTGTCACTGCTCTAAAAATTGGGTTGTTTGGGAAAGTTTTCTGGAAAATCTCTTCATTACCCATGCCATTTTGAAGTATGAATATAGGATTATCTTCAGAAATTCTGTTTACTAAAGAATTGGCTACAGTTCTATTATCAAAAGCTTTTGTTGTTATAAAGACTGCATCTTTTGATGTAGTTTCGTGTTGAAAATCAGTATTAGCTTGAAAATGAGACAGGATTTCATTTTCTTGTTTTTGTTCAAGTATACGTAAACCCTTTCTGTTAATCTCCATTACATGAGGATTACGGCCGATTACGGAAATTTCATAGCCAGAATGAGCTATTCTTCCTGCAAATAAAGAGCCAATGCTACCAGCACCAAATACGGTTATATTCATTAAGTATCACTTCTTTTATAGAAATCCTGAGAAATAATATCAACTGTTTTTTCACCTAGGATAAATTTAGAACCGATTAAGTGCTCGGTTTTTTGCGTGTTTTTTCGAATGACGATCAATTCATTCGTTCGTGAAGCAAATCCCTTTTCAGGTTCTCCAACCCAGTTTGCACAAACCATATCTATTTTATATTTCTCTAATAAATCTCTACCCCTTCTTACTAAGTTTTCTTTCTCTATGCCCACCTCTGCTTTATAGGCAACAATATATAAATCAGGAAATTCTTTTTTAATTTGTTTCACTATTTTTCGTGTCGGTGTTAATTCTATTGCTAATTTTACTTGTTGTGATGGAATTTTACCAGTTTGATATACAGGTTTGTAGTCAGAAACGGCAGCAATAGAGATAAATCCA
>JAUUVJ010000282.1 GCA_030589605.1 Candidatus Hodarchaeota archaeon
TTGGTTCAAATTCAGCTTTTCTGGTATCACTTCTCGGATAATTAATCCATTTACTCCAGTATAATTGTTCTAACGTCCGTTGGCTTTGGTCTGGTTCTAAGTCAAGATTTTGTACCATCAGTTTGATCATTGCATCACTTGTCAGTAGTGTAATTTTTTGGTTAGAATCAGGGATAAAATATAATTTTGGGTTATCTGTTTCCTTGATGTTAATATCTTCTGGTATGTGATCATCAAAAGAAATTGTTGTATCAGGTGTTTTTACAAGTAATGTAACTGTTGGCTCAAAAATAAAATAACAAATAGCAAGTTTTTGCTCACCGAGATCGAAAGTTTTGTTATTTCCTTCAGTCGTCCTATATGTTAAAGCTTCTTCACCAATGATGTTTTTAATAACAGGAGATGAAACGCGCAGATTTCTCCTATAGGCGGCTGAATTCACATAATTCTTTGCAAGAAATCGTAAAGCTTTTGCTTCATTAATATGAGTTGGTTCTTGATCAAATGACGGTTCTAACCCCGAACTTGTATGAAATCGAACATTTTTTCTCAAAGGATCATCAAAAGCATATAAATTATTCAGATAAGCAATATAGTGCCCTGTATCGTCTTGATCGACCCAAATCTCCTTTGCTTTAGCAAAGTTAGGTATAGGATCATCTTTAGCTGATTGTTGCGTCCATAAACCCTTTAACTCCATATTATTGTCAAATACAGCTTGTATATTCTGCCCCTTAGTTGAATTAACTGTTTTTCCCGTAGTATCAACATCATATTTCTTTTCTTGCAAAATATCCACTTCTGGTAAATCCGAAAAAAGTGGAATTGGTACTATTTCTGTTGTTGGAGATCGCATATATGTTTGTTTATGAGCCGAGGAATAAAGAAAAGGAATTTTACCTTCATTAATGTATTTATTACGCTTAATAGTATTGTTACGTCCTTTTTCGTTAGAGGGAAATTTTGGATATTGTTTTGGAGCAATTATATGATGATTCTGGTAATAAGTAAATCTCGATTTGGAAACTGGTACATCATACTTTATATCAAACTTTGCTTGCTCATAAGAGGGTTCCTCTTGAGCAATAACTGCTTGTGCTTTATCAATGTAGGATTGAACATTCTCTAATTCCTCTTTTTCAATCTTTGAAGTAACTATTGGTTCTTGATTAGGAGTTGCATATTCTTTCTCTTCTACTTCAGGAGATTTTGAATATGAAGTATCAAGTTCAATTTCAGGTAAAATTATTTCATCTTGTCTTAGAAGAGCTTGAACATATTCATTTTTGCTGGGTCTTCCCCCTTTAGTTCCTCCCTTTATTACCCCTCTCTTTGTATATCTATCCCTTTTCCATCCAAGATCATTCATATTTACAATATCTCGTAATTCGGTGCCGCGTCGATATACCAAAATTTTCCTTTCTCGTAACTGTTATATTCAATACCTAAATGTTCTATTTTCATCTTGTCAGGAAAATATGTGCCTAGGATGACCCATCCAATTACTATTACACTAAAGGCACCAAATCCTATCAGAAAATCTACTGTGATTGCAAGACCAATAGGTACTCCGAAAATCATTAGTAACCGGATTAGAATTACTAATGGATTATCATAATCACGTTTGGCTATTGTCTCCTGTGTATCATGAGGTCCTTTTACCCCGAAAATTCTTCTTGTCTTCTTGTCAGGAACAGACAGAGAACAGTTATGGTATTGGTTTTGGTCAATTTCTGGAAAATCGCTCATTTTAAAGTGTCTCCAGAGATTGACGAGGTGATACTGTGACGAGGTAAGGCTGGTAACAACTAGAGCAAGCAAGGTATATGTAGACTGATGAATATTAATATTCAAAGGTTTATCACGTGTGTTAACCTCACTTTTCACAATTGTAACAACTGGTTCACCCTGGTAACTCAGATCGATCATCATCACAGAATCCTCGAGGCGATAATTAGTATCCTCTAAGGTTTTTCCTTGATAATCTATCGTAAATGATCCTTTAAATTGATTTACAGTAATTTTTCCTACTTGGTCACCCATTGGATTAAGAATCAGGTATTCTACGTTTGAACTTTTGAACGTAGCTTTGAATTCATCACTCAATCTTGGGAATTTAGTAATCCCAATTAAGTTTCCCTCAGAGTCATAGTACTCTTCCTGTCGTTTTCTCTGACCCACAATAATTGAATACAATAGCTGTTGATTGTGTGTTACTTCTGCCTTCAATCTCCCAGTGTTGTGGAACTGTAAAAGCATGGTGAATCCCGATAGAGAACAAGTATATAAACCAACTTTGAAAAAAAAACGTAAATTTGATAAGACAAGTTTAATTGAATTTATACTAATGCCTGTTTGCTGAGCATAGTGATCGTTGGTTAGGTTAAGAAAAGTATATACCATGGTATATATGTTATTTTTTCATTTTTATCGAGTTGAATAAAACTCTGGATCATTGAATTCTCTCCCCATGTTTATTGCATTCATAACATCGGAAAATAATTCTTCTAAAGGTCTTTCAATTAAGTAAAGAAAGTCCTCATGTATGTCTGAATTCTTTTCACGTAACTTTAAACCCCAATTTTCTGAATTAAATTGTTCTTTTGAAATTAAATACCTCCCCTTACATCCCCTAAAGTGACCAATAAGCTCGAGAAGATCATTAAGAAAATTCTTAAGATCTTTTAATCCTTCCCATCTCCTCCAATTAGAGAGAAAAGGATCAATATCTTCTTCGTCACGAGAATACTCTTGTCTTATCATCTTAATTTCTTGAATTAATTCATTTTTGTCCCACAACCAAATTTGCCAAGGTACTTTAATTTCTATACCAAATTGCATATAAAATTGACTCAGATCTTTCTGAATATCTATAATTGTCTGATGTATATCATAAAGATCTAGTAAAAATTTCTCATTATACCATAAAATCCAATCTGGAAGAATAGTAGATACATGATATTTTTTTTGGGCTCTTTTAAGACTTATATCGATTAAATGGTTTAGTAGATTTAGGTATTCATATAAAGCATTTGTCATAGGTTCATCGTAATCTCTTAGATTAGAATCCATCACTTTAAACATTATTTTCCTTAATAAATTCTTGTAATCACTATATCTCGATTTCGTCTTGATAACCAGCTTTGCATGCCCTTATAAATCAGATACTATTTCAATATCTTTGGAAATTTCATAGTAATGGACAGTGAAGGAATATCTAAGGAATGAGGATGAAAACTCTCAGATGTCTTTAATCTTTCTCCTAAATATCTACAAAGTTTACATTATATTGTCAGAAGGCGCGAAATAGACATAAGCTTCTCTAGTGAGATCAATAGGAATTGAATGGTCAGATGGACAAAGAAAAACTACCCAGATGGCTAGTATCAACCATTACACCAGCCAAAACATGTTTTGTTACAGGAAGAAGACGATGGAACAGAAAATTCAAGATGGAATTTAGCACCAGCAACCAAGTTATCAATCTGTGTAATAAAGGACTGATAGAAGTCGATCTATCCAAGTTATATGATTGTAAAAAACTGGAAATAATCCATCTCGAGGGAAACCCGCTGAAACAAGTGGACATCGGGGGATTGAGACAATGTCCCGCGTTGAAATCTGTTAAAGTAGATGAAACGGTAGATCTTGTCATTGGTGGGCCACTTGGTCATTTAACAATAGATATTACATCTCTTTTTCAGCCTGACCTGAAAACAAATTACAATTTGAGAGGTATTTTACTAGAGAACTTAAAACATAAGATCAAGTCCATTATAATTACACCAAAGGACTTTTTGAATCTCCAATTTCCCCTTATTGAATTACTTACCAACTGGGAAGTGCTGACCAACCTGCATGGTTACCGACAGCCCGATCTAATCGATGTACTGAAAATCTTAGGAGAAGAGTATCCATCCTTTCTGGCCCCTGCTTATCACTTTAACCAGTATCTCCACTACCTATCCCAAGATGTTGCAGTATTTGGTAGGATCTTACCACTAAGGCACAGTGTCTCATTTGATGTTGTCACTAAATCGGCATTAAATAGAAGTTTGATTCTTATAGAATTTGAGAATACATTAATATCCCTTAAAACAGCACTAGATAGGTTTGTACGCGTGTTGAGCGAATTTTTTTCTGGGATTGATCCATGGAGTACGTTTGGAAAAATCACGAAAGATGGGAATACTAAAGGATTTATGAGCAAAGTAAAAGAAGGGAGGGAAGGAAAAGTAACAAGGAAAAATGAAGCTACTAGATACATTTCATCATATATTTATGACCAATACTTTGACTGGATTCAGGATCTAGTTGTACCCCGAAATGAGCTAATACATTACTTTGGGGCTCTCCTTCGATATAAAGAAATATTCAATATCAGTTTGGATCAAAAAACATACCTTCCAACCCCTTCGGTGAGAATCCGACCGAATATAAAGAAAAAACTAAATATGAATGTTGACGAAATTCTCCTAACTACTGACCAGATTAGTGTATACGTCACAAAATGGTATGAATTCTTCTTCTATCTTCTCAAATGCCTACCTGCTAAAAAACGCTGGGAACTAGAGCACATAAATGATCAAAATCAAAGAAAAAATGAATAGACTAAACAAATCAGATTCTATCGCCGATTACTCTAACCAGAGAGGAGTATGAGGTCTCTCTGGAAAGAAGAGTGATGTAATAATGAATGCAAACAAGAAGACCTAAAGGAGATGAAAATTATAGACCAATTTTTCCCTTCTTTGTGTGAAAAACCTCACAATGGTCTATGGTCACCTCAAAAATGGCCTCCTGAAAAATGATGAAATCTAGATATCTAGATGCGGCAGAAAAAGCTGGATAGGTTGATATTTATAGACTTGATCCTTTTTTTTGATAGTACATTGATTTTTCATTAGCACGTTTGTAGGAATTAATGTGCTGTTAATATCGACCTCAAGGTTACTATTTGCTATATCATCCATATCATTTAGATTGACATCATGATTACCCACAACAGCTCTAACAATTGTAGGAAGATCATCATACGATAAATTTTCAAAAACGAATGTATTCAAAAAATCAAGAACATGACAATAATTTTTATGATCCCCCTGCCAGATGTAGTCCCCTGTTATGAATAAAAAATCAATCGGTCTATAAAATTGGTATTGATTTCCTAAAACTTCAAATTTTTCTCATAAAATCTCGTTAAGATCCATATCAAATTCCAGTGCTCTACTTAAATGGATATCAGAGAGATTAATCCAAGCTATCTTGTCATTTCTATTAATACTATAAGGTGTAGTCATTTCATTTCCTCCTATCTCGTGTATCTTTAAATTTCAAGTACGAAATTTCAAGTACCTTTTAATAATTCTATCTCATATCTAGGTTTTTCTCCTTCTCATATCTCCAACTATTTTTAACCAAGTACCAAAATCTTGAATAATAGGTAAAGTCTCCACAAATTTCGTTATGTTAAACCTTAGTTGTTCTTTTCCATTATCACTTCTATAAAAATCCAATTTCCTCCCTTTATCAAGGTTACAATCCTCACACAATGTCATAAGGTTATATCCCTCATTGCTACCCTCCAATGAGTGAGGGAAAATGTGATCTATTTCAAGCGCATCCTCCTCAAATTTATTTTGACAGATCTGACACTGATAATCATCTCTTTTTAGGATATGATTTCGCTTGGCCGGACTAAGGGTTCTGGTTTTAGAGTGGTACAAGGTTGGGTTAGTAATTATATGTTCAAATATTAATTCAGTCAAGGTATCTTGTAAATCTTTTAACTTCGGTAATTTTATCTTATTGGATTTAAAGAAAAATTAACACCTATGGCTACTTAATATATCACAAGTGAATTACAACAAAAATAAAATAGTAATTCATCATTAAAA
>JAUUVJ010000297.1 GCA_030589605.1 Candidatus Hodarchaeota archaeon
AATTGTATTTGCGACTTCATCCCATGTTATAGCCCAAAAATACCATTTATCTGTGGTAAAACCGTGTGTATAAAAAAAGTTTAATGTTTCAAGCCCCCAATCAAGATGAATTTCTGAATTACCCACACCCCCAAATCTTGTTTCAAAACTACCATGCTGACCCCAGAAACGTCCTCCAAGGGCATCGAATTTTAACCATAAGGAAATTGTTCCACTAGATGATCCAAAGTCAGTTAAACCATTAATTCCGACCTGTAAATAATTTCCAGACGGTCCAGGATTATCAAAAGAATGTGTATTACCTCCACCTGAAGCACTTACCTCAGTTAAGGTATTATTTATATTATCTGTAGCTAATAAATCAGTAAATGTGTCATGGGTACCTAAATCAGGTGTTGCATCAACATTACTGATTGTATCCACATAGTCTTCTATTGGTACTCCCCCTCCTCCACTTAATTTAGATTGAATTCCCTTAATTGTACTATTTTCGATCTCAGAAGATGGTACTGAAGCTTCAGGATAACTACGATTGTTATTTTGAAGTTTCGGTACGATTTGATAATGATTTTGTATTTTTCGATCTAATTTAGGCCCTCTTAAAGGTGAAATGCTAGAATGCTTATTAATTAGAGCATTTTTTTCCAAATTTTGTACAGGTATTAATAAAAATTGAGAAATGCAAATTAGTATAGCAATAACAGATAAAATCTTGTGAAACCTGATCATATGAAGTGTTCTCCTATTAATAATGAAATGCAAAACTTTAAGATGGTGCCATCTTTAGATTATAGAGTGATTAGTTGTTTACATAAAACCCTATTGGAAATTAATTCAGATTTTATTTTGAAAGTTCATCTCATTTTTTTAACCATATCAAATCATTAATATAAAATACTATGGAAATTAAATTCATATTTCTTATTGAAGCTGAACTAGAGAATATCTCCGCAAAAAATTATTATAGGGGTAATATCCATTTAATTTAAGATCAGTCTGAGAAACTTCTCTGCTTTTGTTTAATCAAGAATTAATGTTCCTGCGTCACAACGCAATGACATTAAAAACCATCCGAAAAATGCTTAATTGAACCATTAATGAGGCCTTCTAGCGAAAAAACAGTTATACAAACAATAAAATCCATGAATCACAATGTGAAGGTATTTTTTTGTGTTAGTTTTTTTCAATCTCTGGGTCGTGGCATTTGGATGGGAAATGTGCTTAGTAGTTACATCTTTCTCATCGCAGGCGAATCAAATGAACTACTTGGTCTAACTTCTGCAATTACAGGATTCGCTATGACCATAACTGTTCTACCAGCTGGAGTTTTAACAGATAAAATTTCTAGAACTATGATGTTAAGAACAGCCTCAGTATTTGGATTCTTTGGTGTAATAAGTGCTATTTTTGCTCAAGATTTAATATTGATATTTGTTGCACTTCTCTTCTGGGGTCTTTTTCAAGGGATTAACCGTCCAGCATTAGAGTCTATTTTTGCTGATAGCGTGGAATCAGGAAACCGTTCCCAAATCTACTCTTGGTCTCACTTGGTGAGGAATTTTGCTATGGCTGCAGGGCCATTTGTGAATGTATTTCTTTTTTTAATCATTGGAGACGTTTGGGAAATTGAAATACTAAAAATTGTAATGATTATTGGTTTATTAATATCATTAATCTCTCTTGGTTTTCTATTCCTATTTGATGATAAGAAGAGTCTTGGAACTGAAAGTGAGAATCTAGATATTAATGGAAATAATAACAACAATGAGAACAAAGGGTCTATTTCTCTTTCGAGTAAATATATAATGTTAATATTAATGGGAAGTAATTTACTGATCGGTTTTGGGGCGGGAATGACAATAAAATTCTTTCCGATATTTTTTATGAAAATATATGATTTGCTTCCAATTTCTGTTCAATTAATCATGGGTTTCACATCAATTTTGACAGGATTGGCTAGTTTGTTGACACAAAAGTATTCATTAAAAAGAGGACGAGCTTTAATGATATTTCTTGTTCAAGCGATAGCCACTGCTTGCTTATTTGTAATTTCGTTTTATCCTGTCATTTGGATTCTTGTTCCCATATTCTTAGTTAGAGGATCCTTAATGAATGCGTCACAACCTTTGAGCAGATCAATCCTGATGGATGTTGTACCAAAACGTCATCGTGGAAAAGTTAATTCTTTTGAAGCTTTAGCTTGGGGATTGTTCTGGAATATGTCAGCTGCGATAGGAGGGTTTCTAGTTGGCCCTGGAAATAACTTTCGCTTGTGTTTTCTCATCACTACATGCGTCTATGCTATTGGTACTCTCCCGATACTACTATTGATTCCTCTTGTTGCAAAAGAGAACCAATCAATCAACCAATCTCCTCTTTCATCTAACTAGAGGTATCGAAGATTTAATCAAAATAATTTCTAACAAAATTCAACTTGAGTTTGCTAATCGCCATTTTATCACTTTTGTGAACTTTGGATTTACTTCACATCCAATAAAATCTAATGAATGGTTTTTAGCTGATACCAATGTAGTTCCCGATCCAGAAAACCAATCTGCAATCACAAATTGATCTTGATCAAATATTGCAGCCATTTCGATACAACGATCAATTAACCGTAAAGGTTTCTGTGATTTTATCCAATAACTCTTGTCTGTAAATGCCTTACGATATGCTAATTCTTTTTTTTCTTTGTTGTTTGGGATATCCCAAACACTTCTCATCTGTTTATCTGGTTCTTTCAGATTGTCAAAGTTATAACTAGTTTTTTTTATATCTTCGTAATTGTAATTCCAGGATTCTGATTTACTCAACCAGAGAATGTTCTCATGAGATGCTGTAAGACATTTTTGTGATAAATTAGGGAATGCATTTCTTTTATACCAAATTATTTCATTTATTATACGAAAACCTGTTTCGAGTGCAAGATAGTTGATAATTCCAATATTATGATACGTACCACATATGAATATGGTTCCATTTTCTTTCAGAACCCTTGAACTTTCTTTTAATATCTCCTTGATAAAAGAGCAATAGTCCTCAAATGTGAATGTATCCCATTCTTCATTAATTATGCTCCAATCTCCACCAAATCCCTCTAACTTCTTGATATTAGACATTGCAAGTTTATTTCCATGTGAAATTCCGTACGGTGGATCAGTTATAATGAGGTCAATACACTCATCGGGTAGCTTAGTGATAAAGTTCAGACAATTGTCATTAATAACAGAATTAAGAGGGATCTTTGGATTCATATCAGCTTACATCCAAGATTTTTAATTACTAATCTTCTTAATAGCTAATCTTATAATTTAATACGTAAAAACTGTTTCAGATTCAAGTTTTAAGGAACTATATCCAATGTTAAAAGTTGAACAAAATGAATTAAACGTGGAAACTACCGCTATCTGGGAAAAAAAGAAGCATGGACATGTTTTGAGGACTGGTTTTACAGAAAAAATACCATTTGGTTGTCCTCCTGAATTTGGAGGGGAAACTAATCTTCCAACTCCTGAAGATTTATTCCTTGCTTCAATTGCTACTTGTACTTTAACATCACTTCTTAGAATTTGCGAGAGTCTCCATACTACCCCTAAATCTCTTAATGTAACGACATCAGCAGTCTTAAAATTCAAAAAAGAAAAAAATGATTTCGCATTTTCTACTATTAAGTGTAAGATCAATATATCTGGAGATGAATTTCTTTTAGAAAGAGCATGTCAGCTAATTCCAAAATATTGTATCATTGGAAAGAGCATTATTCCGAAAATTGAGTATGAAAATGACATTATATCCGAGGATTGAACACTATTCAATAAATAATTGAGAAAATCGAGTTTTTTTCGATACATTCTGGACAAATAGAACTACGCACATGCAATATTTATGCACGATTCTATAATCATTTAAAAGAGATTAATGAATCGCTATCTGATGCAAATGAACTTAGTGTCAAATCAATGCAGCAAAAAATCTATTTTCATTAGTATTTTCTTTGTATTGGCTGTGTTGTTTCTATATCGTCCAACTACTTCTCAAGCGCTGTATGCTGTACATACAAACGATTCATGGAATTTTACTGTTAAAAAAGCTCAAAGAAATTTTTTCTATTCTGCTGGACCTCTTCAAGGTAAAGTGATTACTACTGGCTATTTATTAGGTGAAACTAAAATAGCACTAAACGAACAATTCAATCTAAAAATTATATCCGTTAATTCTAATAGTCTAGAAAATGTATCATTTCAAATGAATTCAGGTGATGAAACTGTTACTGCAATAGGTTCTGCTGAATCATTTGAAAATAGTATTCAGGACGCTTTAGGTAGAAGTATTTTAGGTGAGGGGGATTTTTTACAAAATAATAGTGCTTTAAATGCTGGTAGTGACATATTCATTGCTCCTGTTAATACTTCATGGTCTTCCCTAATCCAAAATTGGAATGAGTCAATAACCAACTTACCTGGTGCATTAGATGGTCTTGAAGCGGTTCTATTACTGGAAGATTCAAACAATGAAATAGACTACGAGATGAGAATAAAGTATGAGGGTACTTTAATTAATTCAACTATGGGTATAATTTTAGATTTTACTTATGAGGCTTTGATTCAATGGGAAAAAAGCACTGGAGTATTATTGAAATACGATTTTCACTCACAAATGGAAGGAACTTATAATAATCAGTTTTCTGCAACATTTTTCATGAACCTTGCTGTTGAACGAAGTGATATAAACGATGTTCTTGGTAATTCAAACCAAGGTACCTCTGGATTCGGTTTAGTTGTCATTCTAGCTACAATTGGGATAATCAGCAAGAGTAAAAAGAAGTGAATTGAATTCAGAAACTGTTATTGATAATCTCCTACCTAAATATCTTCTTTTATTCCTAGAATATCTGACCCTTATTTTTCAATTTGATTATTCATTCATCCATTCTAATTACTTATTTCAAACAATTCTGAGGTATTAACTCTAATTAATGAGTGAATAGTCTTAAAAATAAATCATTTTGATTAAGTAAAGACGATGAAGAAACTTCCTGAGAATGAAAGTGATATAACTGAAGTTCTTAAATCTTTGAATCATGAAATTCGACGTGAAATAATAAGAATTTTACATGAGAAGCAGTTTACAGCTTATTCTGTATTTTTGAATAAATTAAATTTACCTGCTTCATCTAATGTCGCTTACCATCTTTCTTTGTTAACTAAAGCACGATTAGTCGATAAAGATTCAGAAGGGAAATATTTTCTCACTCCATTAGGAAGAAGATCTGCGTTATTACTTGATCTAGCTAAAGAATCCCGAACAACTCCGTTTTCTGATATTTATCTTGCTTTTTCAAAACTAAATTCTATAGAAATCCTATTAGGGACATGGTTTTTATTTTTCTTTATTACTGGAATTTATTTAATCGGGTACTATTTTTTTATCGGAATTATTTTTTTATTAATGTCAATCGGATCGATATCATTAATTATTTATAGGACTAGAACCCTCTGGACTCTCCTTCTTATAAACAATTTTATATGGATATTTTTTATTAATGAGAATAGAGGACTACTTCTTTCAATAACTTTAACTAATATCTGTGGTCTAATATTAGTATTGGTTCCTGAAGTAGAGTTTGCGGCTCCATTTACTATTCTTCAAATAATTATTGGATGGATATTAATATTAAC
>JAUUVJ010000157.1 GCA_030589605.1 Candidatus Hodarchaeota archaeon
GGTCTGATTTACGATAAAAATAAGAAGCAATGATTTTATCCTCCTTATAAATGAATTCCGAATAAGTTTCATCAAACAGGAAATAAATATCTCTTTCCTCGCAAACATCTAAGATTTTCTTCAATAACTTGTTGTTATAAACCATACCTGTCGGATTGTTTGGTGAAACAATAATAATAGCTTTAGTTCGTTGGGTAATTCTACTAACAATATCATCAATATCTGGAATGAACGAATTTTCATAACTAGTTTCAATAAACACAGGAGTTGCATGTAGAAGCTGAATAGCCATTAAATGATTGAAATAGTAAGGTGATATAATAATCACTTCATCTCCTGGATCTACAAATACTGATAGAATATTGAAGAATGCAGAATTTGCTCCATTAGTTAGAACAATTCTAGACCAATCTATCTCGGTTTTATAGCGAGAGGAGAGAAAACGTGAAATTGTCTTTCTTACATGTGTAAATCCGAAATCAGGAGTATATTGATGAAGATCAGGATTATCCTTGACCTTTGACCAAAATTGTTTCATTATTTCATCATCAGGATGAAAAAACGGAACTCCTTGACCGAAAGATATTGCCTTTTCTTTATTTACTAATAGATTATGAATTTCAACTATCGGAGGATCCATAATTTGAACTACATGCTTAGCTAATCGAAACATATTTTTCAATCTCTTGATTTTTATTAAAAAAAGGTTTTTCTTATGAATCTTTTACACTTCTCTGAATGAAACAATAACTACCTTAATATTTTGCGTAATGAAAATGCTAGAAAGTAGTCTGTAGATTAGTATAATAAGAAAATTTCAGATTTTTGTTAATCTTTTTCCCGTCTATTAACTTATTATGGTTTTTATTCGCTCTTCAATCTCTCTCCTAAGGAGAGAGTACGGAATCTGGCCTGATTCACCTATCCATTTATGAAATAATTTTATTGAATACATTTCTCCAAGAGATTCCTTTGTTTTCTCCCGAAGTTTAATTAGTTGGTCTCTCCCAATGATAAAACTGCTAAAGTATCCAGGCCAATTTGCAATTACTTTGGCGTATGCTTTTGCAGTGATTGATGGTACGTTACACTCTTTTTCGAGAAATTCTATACATTCTTCAAATGTCATTAAACCACAATGCAGTTTAACGTCACAAATATGGCGAAGACTACACCAATAGTTCCGATATTCTTGCTGAAACTCATATTCTGCTGTAGGTTCAAGTCCTTCTTCTCGGAGAAGCTGTTCCCAATAAAATGTCCATCTATCGTCTATTCCTGCAGGCATTGGAACCAACAATCTAATTACATTACCTCTCTTTTTTGCTAGAAGTATAGAACTCAAATGACCAGCAGCTCCTTCGTGAGCGATTGCCAGGAGAATAAAAGATCTATTTAACTCCATTTTACCTTTTTCTGTCTTTGGTGGGACCACAACAATTTCTAGGACGGAATTTTCTTGGAGTACTTCATTAGCCAACGCACCCATCATCCCTTCACCATATAATGGATCCCATTTTGGAGGTTCAATAATTTCGATTTCTGCCTCAGGAACATCAAGCAAATTTCTATCTTTCATGAATGATAAAACTCGCTGATGCGCTTTTCTGGCCTCTTCCAGAATTGGTACCTTTGGTAGATTACTCTTGATTTTTAGAAGGGTTGATTCAATTGAACCATCTTTTGGAGACAAATGCAAAGACAAATGCTTAAGTTGCTTCAAAGATTGAGCTAGACTCACTTCTCCAATATGCAATCGTTCAGACCAATCATGGTTTTCTTTCCTGATGTCAAGAAGCTCCTGGTATTTTCCTTTACTTAGAACATGACAATCCAATTTTGTATTTGGCTTAATCTCATCCATTAGCCATTGAGCAAATATCTTTCCCTTCATGTCAATAGAAGCTATCATCTCTTGAATAATTTGCTTTTTTTCTGAAAATTTATTTGCTAGGGGGTTCATCAATGTTGTCAAAGGTTTTTTTAGGTTCTGGGCAAGTGGAATTGTTTCATCTAAGGCTGAAATTGTAGCTGTTTGCCATGTTTGGCGTAAAGGATCAAAAAGAGCTTGACTCTGCTCTAAGCGAGATAGAATGAAACTTAATTTTTCTTCATCCGTGAAACGTGAAATTTTAAGGATGCTGTGAACACTCTCCAGTATTAATTGGGCTGGATTGATGTTTTTTTCTTCATAAGGCGGATTTTGAAGATCAAAAATTAAAAGTTTTAAACTTGTGAGCATTATTTCTTGGTCGATTCTGTCGAACTCATTTAGCTCACCATCCACTCTTCTTATTTTTTTCTCTAAGTTATCTAAAAAAGTAATTAGATCTTCAACCTGTTTTTTGGTAGGATATGCAAGAAGTGAATAATACTCCTTAATGCCGTAATAATATCCCATGAGAACGAATGTATCGCAAACCTTTCTTATATACTCATTCGCTAATAATTTCAATTTGGAGTTGGTTTTTTCCATCATCTCATCTCTTAGAATAGAAAAAAGCTATATTCCAGATATTAAATTGCTTTTTTAATAAATATTGTGTAGTTAATAGTTCAAGGCCATAAATCTGTGGTTAAGTACTTTAATCCACTATCAGGTAACAATACCACGATAGTTTTAGCTTTCATCTCATCCTTAAGTAAGTCAATTGCAGCAGCAACATTTGCTCCCGATGAAAACCCAGCAAAAAGTCCTTCTTCTTTTGCCAACCTCCGTGCAATCATTATTGCCTCCTCATTTGAAACCTGGAGATAACCATCAGGTACTATATCTTCCAAGTACTTCAGTTTCCGCATGTTATATCCTCCGCCTTGTATTTTATGATCAATATTCTGCACACTTTTCCCAGCTAGAACTGCAACGCTAGTAGGTTCTACAATGAAACATTTTATCTTGGGATTATATTCCTTTAAAGCTTTGAAAATGCCAGAAAAGCTTCCTCCTGAACCTACAAAATCACAAAAAGCATCAACTTTGTGATTGGACTGTTCAAGAATCTCTCTGCCTGTATTTAAATAATGGGCTCTCCAATTCCCATTTAGTTCAAACTGATCTGCTCTAAATGCAGTGAATTCTTTTGTGAGTTTTTGAGTTTCTTTTTCAACTAAAGCTATCGACTCACCTGAAACCTGGTTAGGAGCTGCACCAGGTGCCTGATCTACTAACACAACCTTCGCTCCAAATGCCCTCATCATTCGAGCTCTTTCCTCTGTATTTCCTTTACTCATCACAGCAATAAATGGATATCCTTTGAGGGTACACACTATAGCAAGACCTGTGCCTGTATTGCCGCTTGTCAGTTCGATTACTGTTTGTCCAGGTTTCAATATTCCTGCTTCTTCAGCTTCTTCAATTATTTGTAGTCCAATTCGATCTTTCTTTGAGAATCCTGGATTAAAATATTCGATTTTTGCTAAGATCCGCCCAGAAACCCCTTCAGTATTCTTAACCAGTCTTGCTAAGTCGATTAATGGTGTGTTTCCAATTATATCCAAGACAGAACTGTATAATTTATGATGATAATTCATTAAATCCACTTTCCATTTCAATAGTTGTTTGATTAGTTGTTGTTATTTTTGCTCCCGCTTTCTCCGCTTTACACATACTAGAAAATTCCTTTTCTTCCTTACTTGTCATACAACAATCACTAAAATCAGGCAAATGTGTCTGATTCGTGTTATTTGATTGCTCTCATGCCTAGTCACTTACTTGCTACTCATTCCTTATGAAATATGGAATACAATATTCCTCGTTAATATTATACAGGTTCCCAAGTTAGTATTGTTTAAAAACTCTAACAATTCTATTAAACTTAGATCTTTCTATTAGTCACACCTATTATTCCCCCACCAACAGCACTGATAACTTCATACTGAGAAGATAACGTAATATTACCTTCATGGATAATTTCAAGAGCGGATTTCACTTTCAGTTGTTCCTTTCTATTTCCTATGATAAGACTAAGTAAAAAAACTTTATGGATTATACTCTTGAAAAGTAGGGTAATTAATAGCTAATTCTTTTCTAGTTTATTATAGGAAATACTAGGCTTTTATGGTTTGAAAAAGTGGTGAGCTTAAAAAGAAATCATACTAGAAAAAACTGAAATTATCCACTTCAATCGAGAAAATCAATCAGTTGAAGCAGAATAATCCCCCCCAAAATAATCAAACTGTCGTCGCTGAGAGTTCCCCAGAGACGTTAAACGCTTGTGGAGAGTTGGTAAGACCTGGTACTTTTGGGCACGACTCTAGGAATCAGGAATGAGCTGTTTTTATTGGTTGCAATAAAAGCATAGGTATCACGGAACGGTATATATTCTCCCCATATTTTAAATCAAAGTGAATTTCTAAGGAAACTTTTTTGGAAGTAGGAATATCCTTAATTATTCTAGGGAAATAGAATTTTACGGATTATTTATTTCATTTTTCCATTATGTTTCTAAAGTCATAGTTATAGATCACATAGATCACATGAAAATTATTTAAAAACGATCTAGAAAAAAGTAACTAACCCTTCTAGTGATTGTAATTGAAAGATCCGTATTTTTCCACCTTAGTAGTAATTAACATTCTGCTTACGCTAAGCTTGTCTATATATTTTGTGATTACACGAAAAGAAAGGAAAGATAATGAAACTCTATTAGCTAGCTTAATCTTTTTAACATTATGTTATGTATACACTTCAACTTTCTTGATGTATGTATTTGATTTTACTGATGTTAATTTTTCACGATTAAATTCGGTAATATTGATCATTCAATTGATTTTGATACAATTATGGATGAAAGTTGTATTTGTTTTTCCAAAAAGATCATTTGATATTATTCAAAATTTAATGTTGGGGTATTTAATAATATTAGCGCCAATATCAGTGCTTTTTTCGCCTGATAGACCAGAACTGACAATAAATTATTTCTTAAATGGCCTGGTTATATTTACTCAAATCATTATTTCGATCCAACTACTTTTCATAGGTTTATACTATTGGTTGAAAGTATCAGATGAATCAAGAGCAAATTACTTGTTTCTTTCACTAGGAATAATTCTAGTTATGGGAGCAAATTTCATCTTTACCATATTCTACCACCCAATTCTTCAGCAAACCTTCCAGATAATGGGTTATACAGTTATTTTAATCGCTTTTATCAATAGAAAATTTTCTCCTTTACTTCAATTCATAACTAATGTAAACACTGGTATTATGATAATATCCTTTAATAGCAAAATTACGTATATAAATCAAGTAGCGTCCCAATATATCAACTCCACTAGCAGGAAGGAACCTTTATTAGAGAATTTATCATACAATAATCAATCAGTTTTGGAAAATGCGTTCAATAAAACCATTAATCAACAAAAACCTGTACAGGTAGATGAGAAATTATTTAATTATGCAAATGATAAATTAGAGAATGTTAGATTATCTTTTTTTCCTTTAGGAATAAAGCAAATCTCGGATCCTGTAAGAATTGGTATGATTCTTTACCAAATAGATGAAATCGAATTCTTAACACAAAGAAAAGATTTCTTATTTGATATAGCAACTCATGATATTGCTAATGTGCTGCAAACTCTAGAATTAAGCTGTGAAATATTAGAACATGACCCAAATATCATAGAAACAATGAGGAAGCAGATTAATAGATTGAATCAACTAGTTTATAGTATTCAAAATCTGTTAATTATAGATAAGGATACAAAAGGGTCAACAGAAATTGATTCAGAACTTAAACATGGCTTCTTAGAACTTATTGAAGAAAAACAAAAGCAAAATCCTTCAATTGCCTTTATTGTAGAAGGTTTACTAGATTTAGGACCTATTAAAACTACAGGTAACCTCTTAGAAGGTTTTAAATTAATAATTGACGGATTAATACAAATTCTTTCCTCTCCTGAGCAAAAAATTACGATACACACTGATGTACAATATGAAAAACATCTCCAATCAATAATATTTACTTTAAAAACAAAAAGTAACTTATCAAATGAAATCTTTGAAAGTTATAGTCGGAGAGATAAATCATCATTGTTATCTAGAACTTCTTCAGCTCGAGTAAATCTTATTGTAGCTTCAGCAATTCTTCAAAAAAATGAAGGAACATTGAATATTAGTAACCAAGAGGAAAAAACAATTATTAATGTACAATTACCAATTGCAGAAATATAGAGTAGACACCAATAAAGCAGAAATGAAGAAATAGGTGCAAGAAATAGAGTAGTGAACTTTCGCTCTTTTTTTCTATTTGTTAATGAATAATAATTAATTGTAGTTACTAATATTGTAGTAGAATTAATTGTAGATTTCAATTCATACCCTGAGATCGCGTATCTAGTTAGAGACGCGGTATCTGGGGGATAACAGCTATATCATGTAGGCTGCCAGGTTAATATTGTCACTCCATCTTCATTTGTGAAGCTAGCATTTTTGGCTAATCCACTTTCAGCAAAGTCCTTTAACAAATGAATTGCAGCACGATTTCCCATCATTAATTCAGTAACAAATGTTTTTACTCCCCTTTCTTTTGATTTCTTGCTAAGATATCCTAGGAAAAACCTCGCTATACCCTGATTTCGATGATCATCATGAACTAATAGAGAAATCTCTGCTGCAGTTTGATCATATAAAATGAAAAAGTGCCCTGTTCCAATAATTTGTTCTGTAGCAACAGGGCCAAGGAACGCAGCAATACCCATATCACAAATGAAATTAATATTTGCTTCTTTCTGAGCTAAAGCATGAGGTAATGATCTTATAGCGCTAAAATAACGAGAAAATCTTGCTTTCTCCGACAACGAATAAAAAAACGTTCGAAGTTTATCCTCATCACTTGAAAGAATGGGTCTAACACGAACTTCAGTTCCATTTTTTAGAGTAAGAATTTCTTGATGTTCTAAAGGATACATAAGATATTTGGAAGGATCATTATAGATTTGATCTTGGTAACAATAACCCAATTCTTTAGCTTTTACAAATAATTTTTTACGAAATTTCGGATGAGCAAGTTCAATCATAGATAAAACTCGTTCTCTAAGAGAAGCCCCATGGAGATATGCAATTCCAAATTCTGTTACAACATACTCAATATCTGCTCTAGTAATCGCAACTCCAGCTCCAGGAGTGAGATGAGACATAATTCTTGAATGTTTACCATCACTTGAAGTAGAGGGTAGGGCAATAATTGTTTTTCCACCTTTTGAACGTTGTGCTCCTCGGTGAAGATCAACTGCTCCGCCTATTCCGCTGTATAAATAAGGCCCCAAACTATCTGCAGCAACCTGTCCTGTAAGGTCGATTTCCAAAGCTGAATTAATAGTAACCATCTTATAATTCTTAGCTACAATAGCTGGATCTAAAACATAATCACAAGGATAGAATTGAAAATCAGGATTGTCATTAATCCGGTCATACAACTTTTTAGATCCCATACAAAAAGTAGTAACAGTTTTTCCTTTATGAATGGTTTTTTTAGAGTTGTTAATTGCACCAGAATCTATTAAACCTAATATTGAATCTGAAATGAATTCAGAATGGACACCCAAATCCTTTTTATCACGAAGATGTCGTGTAATGGCATTCGCTACATTACCGACTCCTATATGTAGAGTCGAACCATTTTCTATCAAACTCGCAACATTATTAGCAATTTTTTCAATTATCGGCAAACGGTGGGGTTCAATTGACCGCGGATTCCATTCAGTTAAAGGACTAGTATTCTGAACCATATAATCTATTTTTGAAGAATGAATAAAACTATCACCATGTGTAACCGGCATTTCAGGATTAATTTCAGCAATAACTAGTTTTGCATTTTGTACTGCTGATTTGGTAATATCTACGCTTATTCCTAAACTAACATACCCTGCTTTATCTGGTACAGATGTTTGTATGAGAGCTACATCGATAGGGATTATTTTTTTTCGAAAAAGATCTGGTAACTTCCTTGTAGAAACAGGAGTGTAATCAGCTCTACCTTCTTTAACTGCTTGTCGAATGTTATCAGTAATGAACATACTATTATATCGAAACCGTTTTACATATTGCTCTTTTACATAAGGAGCGGAACCAATAGAAATTACGTGATAAATTTCATTGTCTTCAGTATGGTACTCCATGTTCGACAGGTGAAGCAGTAATAAACGAGGTTCAGCACAACCTGTTCCAATAAATATTCGATCACCAGGCTTAATATGAGAAAGAGCCCCAGTAGGGGATGTTAGAGAAGGTTCACTTGAATTAATTGGTTGATACAGTAACGACCACCTTTATTATCCAAACGCGACACTATTGACTTCTTTATAATTTTTCTGTATTATATTACTTTATGCTCAGAATTCAAATAGATTTTTCATAGTAAAAGCCTGTAATTACAATTCCGCTTGTAAAGCATCATAACTCAATTATTTTATAGTTTTTATCATTAAAACAATAGTGAAGAGAAATTTCACGAAATCGGTGAGCTAGAGTTTTTAAGCGGACATAGAATGTTAAAC
>JAUUVJ010000065.1 GCA_030589605.1 Candidatus Hodarchaeota archaeon
CCAATTTTATATCCCTCTTTTCGAGCTTTTTCTACAGCTTCAGGAGTACCACGAGAATTGATTCCATAGGATAATATTACAACCTCTGCATCATCGAGATGACCCTCTTCCCAATCATTAATTTCTGATCTTGCATTTCTTATTTTAACGCAAAGTCTTTTATTAAGTTTTATCTGAGTTTCAGGAGTCATATCAGGACTACCAGTGTCATCGTGCGTAAGACCAGTTACATAAAAGTTATAATCGGTTCCTGCTGTCGCCATCCCTGGTACAAGATCATCATCAAGTACTTCAAAGGGTTTATATTCTTCTGGAGGGACCTGAGGGCCTTTACGATTGATCACTTCAAAATCTGAATGATAATAAACAGGTTCCATCATTTGGCCAACAATACCATCAGATGCTACAACCACAGGAGTTCTAAATTGTTCGGCCAAATTAAAGGCACGGATGGAAAAATCATAGCATTCTTGAACTGTGGCGGGTGCTAAAACAATCATTTCATAATCACCATGAGATGCATATCTTGTTTGCATCACATCGCCTTGTGATGCTTTTGTAGGTTGTCCTGTACTTGGTCCACCTCGCATCACTGTTACAATAACCATTGGGGCCTCTAACATGAATGCTAAACCGATAGTTTCAGACATTAAGGAGAAACCCGGTCCAGAGGTAGCAGACATAGCTTTCGCACCTGCAAAAGCAGCACCTACTACAGAAACGATTGAGGCTAACTCATCTTCCATTTGGACGAATGTTCCACCAACTTGAGGAAGCCTCCTAGACATATAATGTGCAATTTCTGATGAGGGAGTAATAGGATAACCCCCAAAATACCTACACCCTACTGCAATGGCACCCTCTGCACTAGCATAATTTCCTGTTGTTAGAATAGCTTTTGGTTTACTCATTGACAATAGTCTCCTATGAAACCTCTTTTTCTGAAATAAAAATCGACGCAGTCGGGCACAGACGTTCACACTGTTTACACCCAACACAATCATCTGGTTTAGCAGTCTTTGCGTAATGAAGCATCCGACTGTTATAAGATTCTAGATCTATTTCTAACACGTCTACTGGACAAAATTCCACACATAATTCACAACCATCACACTGATCAGGGTATATTCGTACTGAGTATTCTTTTTCTGCTTGTGGAGGTGCTAATATGGGCTTCCTGCTTGATTTTAACATAATTTTTCCTCTTTATACCGATTAAATTTCCACTCAAGATATTTTGATTTTTAATAGGAGTGGAAGATACAGTTTTTAAATCTGTTTTCTGAATGTACGTATTTATTAGCCAATATATAATTATATCTTGGCCATCTTTCAAATTACCAATCAATTGAACAATTCTTCAAATGTATACTTCATTCAAAATTTACCTAGAGATGAAAATTTTCAAGACTTCTAGAGGGATAAGTAGAAGTATTCAAGAATATTAAATGGAAAAACTATTTTAAGACACTAACTATTCGATAAAAAGTGAGAAAAGTTTATAATTCCAAAACAGTTATTCACAATAATACCTAATGTTATCTACTTTTATTATATCCTCAATTTTGAACAATTGAACAATTATTCAATTGTATATTTCATTTAAAGCCACCTTGAATAAGAAAATTTTCAAAGCTTTTGAAAGTTCAAGTTTAACTCTTCAATAAAGAAAATGGTCTACTCGATACATCAAAAGATTTAAGATGATTTTCAAAATCAAATTTCATTCACAAGAACTTTAAACAAGGGTTTTACAATGAAGTATAAGTTTAGATTTAGTGGCAGAGGCGGCCAAGGTATTAAATTCCTCGGTAGTGCGTTAGTACGAGTTGCTATGGAAGCTAATTTTTTTGCAACTTTATGTGTTGACTATACACCCTCTGTTCGTGGCGGTCCTATATTTTGTGATGTTGTAATTAGTGATGAACAAATTGCTTATCCTTATTGTGAAGGAGATGCTGATTATTTCGTAGCTATTGACCAAAAGGGATTTAAGCGTGCAGCAGAATGTGTTAATGATAATACAACTTCATATATTGATTCTGATTCAATTGATGATAGCGCTGAAAGTATAGTTTCGAAAGGTAAGATGATCCGTGTACCGATAACTAAACGAGCTAATGAAAAACAAGTAACAGGCGCGGTGAATATTTTATCACTAGGACTTCTATCAGAACAGCTTTTAGAGACAAAAAAACCTGATTTGAAGAAAGATCAATTCATTACCGTCTTTAATAAGATGAGAAATTCTGAAAATAATATTAAAACTTTCCAATTAGGAAAAGATCTTTATCACGAAGTCTGCCCATAATTTGTGATAAATTCGTGAATTCCTTCCTGAATTGAACTCTTACCCGAGGTTATGATCACCTTTCATAACTGCTTCGGTAATTACAGGTAGTTTCCTTTTTTTTAGTAAGGTTTTTATAAATGAATTATATTTATCATGAGATAATAAATTAATTCAAATTCTAATATTCTCTTTTAACACTGTGAATAGTTCACCAGAACACACTAGGGAAGTACTTTTCCCAGTTTTCTTTTTTTTTATCATTATACTTTTTTTTATACTATTTATTCTTAGTTCTAAACGAAAAGAAAAAGGAATCTTACTGAGATATATGATCCAAGTTTCAACATCTATTTTACTCATAAATAGCAACTTTTCCTTTTCTTATTTTTGTTTAAAAAATAATATTAAACATTTTAAATTTTGATAAATTTCCTAAATGGTCATTTTTTAATTACATTATTGCCCATATCGCCAATATTTTTATACTAGAATGACAATATGGTAATTGAATAGTTAGAAACACTTTATTGTTTTCTTAATTTCAGGAACCAATAGAAAAAACTTCTGCTGAAAAGAATTCACTATTAACAGTGATTGGAAACGAAAAAGGTGATCTATTCATTCAAAACTGTAATATTCATGAATCATGAAAAACAAAGGAAGATAATATGATGACTGAAGTACATAGTACATTAGATGCAAGAAATTTATCCTGTCCTATGCCTGTTTTAAAATCAAAAAAGGCATTGAAAGCAATTGAAATTAACCAGATCTTGGAAATTTTAGCTACAGATCCTGGTAGTATGGCCGATATTCCAGCATGGAGTCGCACAACAGGCCAAGAACTAATTTCCTCAGAAGAGCTTGGACCAAAGAATTTCCGATTCTTAGTTAAAAGATTAAAGTAAAGTTGTGATAAACATGAGTAAAGATAAACCAAAACGAATGGCAATAATCTCCGCAAATGGAACACTAGATGCCGCCTATCCCCCAGTAATTCTTGCTTCAACAGCTGCTGCGATGGATATGGAGGTAGCGATATTTTTCACTTTTTATGGATTAGATTTGATACATAAAAAAAGAAGTAAAAAATTAAAAGTGAGTCCAATCGCTAATCCAGCAGCTCCTATGCCTGTACCAAACATCATAGGAATGATACCTGGAATGACTGGTATGGCTACTTGGATGATGAAACGATGGATGAAAAGCGCAAATGTAGCAAAGTTTGAAGAATTAAGAGACATGTGCCTCGAAAGTGGTGTTCGTTTCATCGGCTGCCAGATGACTATGGATGTTTATGGCGTTAAAGAAAAGGATCTTATTGAAGGTTGTGAATTAGGTGGAGCAGCAGCTTTCCTAGAGTTCGCAATGGACGCTGACATTACATTATATATGTAATTCAATTCTGAATCAAGGAGACAATATAATGGGTAGAATATTATTAGTATGCGACTCTGGTGCAACAGACAAACTACAAACTCTAGCGATGGTAGCATCAGGTGCCGTCACAAACGATGTTGAGGTCTATATTTTCTTTATGCATGATGCAGTTTACGCATTAAAAAAAGACGCTCCCACAGAACCAGATGTCACCAGTGTTTTTCCTGAAGTTGCTGAAAAAGTGAATCAAGCTAGAAAAGAAGGGAAAATAGTTCACTGGAAAGAACTTCTTGAAGATCTGAAAGAACTGGGAGATTTAACAATAACCGCCTGTGTTCAGATTACAGAGATTCTTGGATTGGAAAAGGCCGATTTACTACCATTTGTTGATGATATAGTAGGAGTAAGTAGTTTAGCAGAACAAGCTATGTTAGCTGATAGGGTTATTTCGTTTTAATTAAGAGGTGTTAAAAAAATGATTCAAGATTATACAGTTGAAAAAGTTATGGATGCTCGTAACTCTTTTTGTCCAGGTCCGTTAATGGAGCTGATTAAATCAATTAAGAAAGGTGAAGTTGACAAAATTTACGAAGTTTGGAGCAAAGACGGTGGTAGCATCAGAGACATCCCAAAATGGGTAGATAAAGCTAAACATGAAATGGTAGCTGTTATTGAAGAAAATGGTTATACTCGATTTCAGGTAAGGAAAACAAGATAATCTACCTTCCCTTTTTTTTGGTGATTTTATGAGTAAAAATAAAACCAAAGTTTTAATCTTAGGTGGTGGTACTGGTGGAGTTATTGTCGCTAATCTTCTTGGACGTAAAGCTAAAAAGCAAGCTGAGGTCACATTAATTTCTAACCAAGAAAATGTTTTTTATGAAGCCGATCTACCCTATCGTGTCTTTGATAAGAAATCTTTAGATTCACAGTTTAAACCAGTCCGTAAAGTTGTTAATAAAAGAGTTACCGTTCTTAATGAAGAAGTAATCAGTTTAGATGTAGAAAACCAGTCAGTCTCACTCAAAAGTGGTGCTAGTATCCCTTATGATTACTTGGTTATTGCTACTGGAGCTCATTATGATTATGATGCCGTTCCTGGGTTTAAGGAGAGTGCTTACCATTTTTACAATGAAGAAGGTATCATTGAACTTAGAAAGGCATTAAATGACTTTGTAGAGAATGGTAAAGATGGAAAAGTTAGAAATGTTGTAGTTGGAATTGCTGATTTACCCTTTAAATGTCCTGTTGCTCCTCTTGAAGGAGCTTTTATGATGGAACATTTTTTAAGGCGAAAAAAAATCCGAAAGACAACTAATCTGCATTATCTAAGTCCAATTGGTGGAGCTTTTTCCATTGAACAAGCTAATGTTCATATAGAAAAGAAATTCAAGAAGAAGAACATAAATTTACATACTTTTTTTAATACAGAAACAATTCATACTGATCGTAAAATTATAGAATCTCTTGAAGGTGATGAGATAGAATATGACCTCCTCCTAATGGTTCCACCTCACCGTGGACAAGATTATCTTAATGGAACTCCTATAATTGATGAGAGTGGTTGGGTTAATGTGAATATAAAAACCCTTCAAAATGAAGATTATCCCAATATCTTTGCCATTGGTGATGCAGCTAATCTCCCAGTCTCAAAAGCTGGTTCTTCAGCCCACTATCAAGCAATAGCGACAGCACATAATCTGATAGATGTTGTGAAAGGAAAATTTGACATTTCGCAAGTAAAAGAAAGATACGATGGACATGCTACTTGTTTAGTAATGACTTCTCTAACTTCCGCTATGTTCTTTGATTTCAATTATAACCGTGCTCCATTTGGTCTTGGATACATCTCTAATCGGTTATTCTACTATTTCAAAAAGTACCAAAGATTTTTATATTTCTATGGTTTTCTGTCTGGTCGAATGTAATGAAACGTACAACTATAACAACGAGGTTGTTTTAAAATGTTAGATGATAAGGACAAAAACATCATCGATTATTTTCAGAAACATCCGCGTAGCTCTTTCAATCAAGCAGCCAAGGATTTAAATTTAGCAAAAGGTACAGTAAAGGTGAGATTTGATAGCTTAGTTAAAAAGCAATTAATCTCACCAGGAGTCGGATTGAATATAAGTCAGCTGAAATTCAGTCACGCACTATCTTTTATTGAGATAACAGATCCTAATACAGAGAAAGCCATACTAGATTATTTCTATGATTGTCCTCTAGTAACTACAATTTTTGCCCTATCTGGGTTCGAATATAATTTAGTAATTTGCCTTATCGCAGATAGTAGGGACAAAATATCGAAGTTCATTGATACATTTCCCCTTAGTCATCTTCCTGGAGTTAAAAGAAGGAATAGCTTTTTTGTGAAGGATTCAGAAGGATTTTCGGACAAACCCTTTTGGTTTTTCTTTCCAAAAGATTCAGATAAATCTTTTTTTGATGATTATTCCTGTCAAAATAAGTGCGGTACCTGTGGAGTGATTAAGAATATCTCCATGAATACAAAGTAAAATGACCACACAATTTTAGATGAATAGTAGAATCCAATATCAGATTCTGCAAATTTTTTATTTCCCTTCTAACTTCAGCAAATCTTGAATTTTTACCCAAATTTCTTTCAAGAGCTCTTCCATTCCATCTATTCCATGCTCTATAATAGTTTTTCTATTAACCATTGCTTTATACATTTCCATGTTGTAAGGAAGCTCTCCTACAATAGCGATATCTTCTTCATTACAAAAATCAATAATATTGTACCGTTGGTCTTCATTTATAGTGGTTTTATTTATGATCTACTTCACCTGCGATATCCTGTAATGGAATACCACGTGGCTTGAAATAGGTCTGTTTGGGATCACATCGAATTGTTCTCGGATTTTTAGGACGAGGAATTATCTTCAACTCCATTTTATCCATTTCATGTAGTAGCAAATAAATTTTTTGCATTATTATTCATAAAAGAAAAATAAATATCTTTAGTCCTAGTTTTAAAGAGTCTACTCGATTTTCAATATAAAAAAAATTATTCTATCAAATATCCTTTCCCTTCAAAAGACATATTTCCTAATTAGAGAATACTGGGTTTTACACATTTCATCCCAATTTCTTTATCTTTAATCTCCTCAGATAATTTGATCCTTACGATTAATATTATCTTAAAAAATAAAAAGCTTTTATCATCTAATACTTTTTAGTACTAAGAAAACCCCTTGAATTGTTAAAAATCCAGGAGAAGACTCTTTTATATAAAAGAGAGTTAGAAAAACATGCTTTCGAAGAATTAATTGAATTTTACTAAAAATTTTAATTTACTTTAGATTGTAATTCATATATTGAAGGTGAAATTGATGTCAAAAACATCGTTAACATTAAAAGAAGTTAGAAAAAGTGCAAAGGAAAAGTTAAAAAACGTATGCATGGTATACAAGGATTGCGATGGGGGACCTACAAGGTTTTGTCAAGGTCAACATTACGGTCGTCCCTTAGGATTTGGTGGAATCGGTAGTGGAGCTTCGTTTCATAATAATTGGCTTGCTTTAAGAAAAATCAAACTTAAAATGAAACTAATATCTGAGAATTTTAATCCAGATACATCATTCCAGCTTTTCGAAAAAAAACTAACTATGCCAGTAATGGCAGCTAGTGTTTCTGGAGTAAATAGCTTTGGAGGAGAGAATGTAATATCAGAAGCGGATTTTTGTACTGCTGTTGTTCACGGATGTAAAGCAGCAGGTACTTTAGGTTGGCGAGGAGATACATACACATATAATGCTGAAAACCAAAGCTACGGATTAAATGCTATAGAAACTGCTGATGGCTGGGGTATCAAGATTGCAAAACCCCGTTCTCAACCTGAAATAATGAAATTCTTTGAGAAAGCTGAAAGAATAGGAGCAATAGCTGTTGGAGTTGATACTGATGGTTGCGGTTCATATATGATGACAAAGCATAATAAACCAGTTTTTCGAAAGACTCCTGAAGATATCAAAGAATTGGTAGCATCAACTACCCTTCCTGTAATAATCAAAGGTATAATGGATAAGAGGGATGCAGTAGATGCCATTGAAGCAGGAGCTTCAGCAGTTGTAGTTTCAAACCATGGTGGACGAGTACTTGATCATACACCAGGTACAGCCGATGTTCTTCCATCCATTGCTGAAGCATTAAGTGGTAAAGATGCTTTCATATTTGTAGATGGAGGGGTTAGGACAGGATATGATGTACTCAAAATGCTTGCCCTTGGAGCAAATGGTGTATTAGTAGGTCGTGATATTGTTCGTGCAGCTGTTGGCGCAGGCATCGAAGGAGTGCAATTGCAGATGAATTTTCTTAAACAAACACTTGAAAAAGCTATGAAGATGACTGGATGTACCACGCTTAAGGATATCAATGTAAACATTTTTGATAACCATTAATAAAGAGTAAACGAATTGTAATACCTTAAAAAAAAAGAGAAATATGGATTGAGTTATTTGAAAGTTAAGGAATTTGATGCATTAATTGTTGGTGGAGGACTTTCAGGTTTAGCTGCTGGTCTAGAGCTTTCACGAGAATGGAATGTTGCATTATTAAGCAAAGTAAACCCAGTACGAAGCCATTCAGGCGCAGCTCAAGGAGGTATTAATGCTGCTTTGGGAAATCATCCTGATGGGAGAGAAGATACTCCCGAAAGACACGCTTTCGACACAGTCAAAGGAAGTGACTACTTAGCTGATCAAGATGTAGTTATGTTCATGTGTAAAGAAGCCCCAAAAATAGTAATTGAATTTGAATCAATGGGTGCTCCTTTTTCGAGATTTGAAGATGGAAAAATCGCCCAAAGACCATTTGGAGGCGCTGGATTTCCTCGAACATGTTATGCTGCCGACAGGACAGGTCATGCACTACTTCATACATTATATGAGCAATGTATTCGGCAAGGCGTCATATTTTATGATGAATTCTTTTTAATTGACTTGATTACAATCGAAAATCGCGTTGTAGGTCTTATTGCTTTGGATATAGCATCTGGTAACTTGGAAATACTTCGAGCTCCTTATGTAATCCTTGCTACTGGTGGTTTCGGAAGAATCTATAGAGCTAGTACTAATGCACTCATATGTACTGGTGATGGAGTAGGTGCATCATTCAGAGCTGGTGTTCCTATGCAGGATTGCGAATTTGTACAATTCCATCCAACCTGTTTATATGGCTCGGATATTTTAATGAGTGAAGGAGCTCGTGGAGAAGGAGGATTACTTTTCAACAATAAAAATGAAAGATTCATGTTAAAAATTGCTCCAGAAGCTAAAGAACTTGCTCCACGAGATATCGTAGCACGTGCTATTACAACTGAAATAAATGAGGGAAGAGGTTTTGAAGACGCGTTTATACATTTAGATTTGACTCATTTAGGAGCAAAACGGATAAAAGAACGTTTACCAGGAATTCGAGATATAGCTATTGATTTTGCAGGTGTTGATTCAATAGAAAAACCAATCCCTGTACATGCAGGACACCATTATAGTATGGGAGGTATTGGTACAAAATATGAGGGTGATTTTTGTGAAACCTCCCTCAATGGTTTATGGGCTGTTGGTGAAAACGCTTGTGTTTCTGTACATGGAGCAAATCGATTAGGAGGAAATAGCTTATTAGAAACCTCGGTTTTTGGTAGATATATTGACGAAAACTTCTAGAACGTGGTTTACCAGATCCACTTGATCTGAAAAAAGTAGAAGAAGCAGAAAAAACCAGTATGGATCAAACATTAAATCTTTTCAGCAAATGGGAATCAAATGCAGGAAAAAAACCTATAGAAATCAGAAAAGCAATGGGGGAAACACTTAGTCATAATGTGTTTGTCTTTCGAACAGAAATTGAGCTACAACAAGCTGTTAGTGATTTGAAAAATATTCAGAAAGAATTTAATAGTGTCCATATACCGAATATCACCACTACTGAGAATAGACGATTTAATTATGGACTAATACGAACATTGGAACTAAGAAATTTGATAGATATAGCTGAAGTAACTGCATTTGCTGCACATTGGAGAAAAGAAAGTCGAGGAGCCCATTATAGAACAGACTATCCTAGTCGCAATGATGATGATTATTTAGTACATTCAATGGTAATTAGGAATGAAATAGGAAACCTAGAAATGCAAACAAAGCCAGTGAAATTGGGTATATTCGAACCCAAACCAAGAGAGTATTGAAGTGATTGAAATGGATAATAAACAAAAATTCTTAATTTACAGAAAAAAACCAGATGGAAAACCTGTTTATGAACGGTTCGAAGTACCTTTAACTCCTGGAATGAGCGTTTTAGAAGCACTATTCTATATTCAAGATCATTTCGATTCTAGCCTAGCTTTTCGTTTTGCGTGTAGAGGAGCAATCTGTGGATCCTGTGGTATGACTATTGATAAATTTCCTCAACTTGCTTGTAAAACACAAGTTTTAAATGCCAAATCCACCAAAAAACCTCCTAAATTACCACAATTGACATTTGGAGATATCCCTACTAATTGGGATGAAAAAACTGAAATTTTAATAGAACCTCTTCCAAATATGAATATAATTAAAGATCTTGTAGTTGATATGGAACCATTTTGGGAATTTTATAGATATGTGCAACCATATTTTAAGCGTGAATATAATGACATCCAACCAGAGTCATTACAAAGTCCAGAAAAAGCTAGATCGATAGAGCATCTTGTATATTGTATCTTGTGTGGAATATGTTGGACATGTCCAGTGAATGATAAGAATTCGAAATACCTTGGCCCAACTGCATTAGCAAAAGCTTATCGCTTTATCGCAGATTCACGATTAAGTGATGAACATAGATCTACTATCGTAGATAAAGTATCAGATACAAATGCTGTTCCAGCATGCGAAAAGCATTTCGTTTGTAATCGAGTATGTCCGAAAAATGTCCGTCCTGGTACTGCGATCAAAAATATCCGAGAAGAATGGCTTTCTCAATAGGATACCCTTCTCTGGAGGAACTTTTACTTGTCTGAATATAGAATTGAAACTGATAGTCTTGGTGAAATTAAAGTACCAAAAAAACATTATTGGGGAGCTCAAACCCAGCGTTCAATTGAAAATTTCCATTTTGAATCTTCGGGTAAAATCAAATTTCCCAGTGAATTTATTCGCGCTTTAGGTATAATTAAAACGGCTTGTGCTCAAACTAATAAGGAGCTCGATTTAATTTCGTCAGATATAGCTGATTTGATAATTAAAGCTTCTAAAGAAGTCATAGATGGGAAATTTAATGAAGAATTCCCATTAGTGATTTGGCAAACCGGTAGTGGAACTCAAACAAATATGAATGCAAATGAAGTGATTGCCAATAGAGCAATTGAGCTTTCTGGAGGAGATTTAGGATCGAAAACACCAGTTCATCCCAATGATCACGTGAATAAATGCCAATCATCTAATGATGTAATTCCTTCAGCAATGCATATCTCAGCTGTTGATCAGATAAATATTAGACTTATTCCAGCATTAAAATATCTTTTAGGAGCTCTAATTGAAAAACAAAATGAATTCAAAAATATAGTAAAAACTGGAAGAACACATCTTCAAGATGCAGCACCTTTGACTTTAGGTCAGGAATTTTCAGGTTATGCAACTCAGATAATGAAAGGAATAGCTCGTCTAGAGAATACTTTGACTAATCTTTATGAACTTGCATTAGGAGGCACTGCTGTTGGTACAGGATTAAATTCTCATCCAAAGTTCGCGACTCTAGTTGCTAAAATTATATCTGAACTAACAGGATTTCCTTTTATTACAGGTCCAAATAAATTTGAAGGAATTGCAGCTCATGATGCTATAGTAGAGACTAGTGGAGCTCTTAGAGTAATAGCTATAAGTTTGATGAAGATAGCTAATGATATTCGATGGTTAGGATCCAATAGTATTGCAGAACTTATCTTACCTGTAAATGAACCTGGTTCTTCAATTATGCCTGGAAAAATAAATCCTACTCAAGCAGAGTCTGTAACACAAGTTGTGGCTCAAGTAATAGGAAATGATGCAACTATTGCATTTGCAGGATCGCAAGGTAACTTTGAACTAAATACGTTCAAACCAGTGATGATTTACTCTCTCCTTCAATCTATCAACATCCTTACTAATGTATCAACCAATTTTACAGACCATTGCATAAAAGGAATCAAAGTTAACCACTCAAAAATCAGCGAGGGATTAGAAAAAAACCTAATGCTTGCAATTAAGTTAAATCCCATACTTGGGTATGAAAAAACTGCAAAGTTGGTTCAAGAAGCGTATGAAACTGAAAAAACAATAAAGGAAATTGTACTTGAAAAGAAACTATTCAATCAAAATGAAATAGATACAATTCTTGATCCTAAAAAAATGATTTCTCCAGAAAATAACAGTGAAGAGGTATCTTAAATCGAGAATTTGAACAATCCAACGAAAAAATCAGCTAAATCTTTTAAAATAAATCATCTAACATAAGAAGTATGATATCTATTATTAAGAAGGCAAAAACAAAAATCGATTTAGGACTGGGAGAATGTTTTGTTTATAAATTAGAATCTCTTGAGGAAGCATGTATTAATATTGATAAACTACCTTTTTCTATCAGAGTATTACTAGAGAATGTCCTTCGAAATTATGATGGAGAATTAATTACAGACACCGATGTTTCTAATATAGCAAATTGGCCAATTGGTGTAAATGATATTACAATTCCCTATCTACCAACTAGAGTCTTACTTCA
>JAUUVJ010000184.1 GCA_030589605.1 Candidatus Hodarchaeota archaeon
AGTTTATAAACGCCGTGGATGTAGTCCAAAAGGTTGTCCTACCATTGATAAAGTAAAAGAATTGGGAATAGATTCTGAAGATGTGGTTAAAGTAATTTCTCCTTATCAATAATAGTCAGATAATCTTTTTCTGATATCTTTTTTTTTAATAATACCTTTATTTTGAGAGGATAGCAGATTATCGTATTTTTATAATATTACCGAATGATAAATCCATTTTTCAGAGGATCTTCTGGGTCGATAAGAAATTCATTTCTTCCAGTGATATAGGCTCTTCCTTCTACTTCTGGGATAACAGCTTCATAAGGGCCATATTTCGTTGTTTTAACAATTTTTCCAGAAAATTTGCTTCCTAGAATACTTTCTATTATTAAAGACTGATTAATATCTATTTCACCACGTTTATAGTGAATGGCCATACGGCCTCCTACACCTGTTCCAGTCGGACATCTATCAACCTCCCCATCTGCAAATATACAGATATTTCGGCTATCGTTAGTTTTATCTAATGGAGATCCAATGAAAATCGTTCCATATAAGAAATTTAAATCTGCTTCAAATGGATGTACGATCTGACGGTTTTTCATAATCGTTTGTTTTATACTCATACCTTTTTCAATCAATTGACGATAATCGTCAGGAATTAATCTTAATCCAATATCTTCAGCCTGTACATACGCATAAAAAGCCCCCCCAAAAGCAATATCATATTTTACTTCCCCAAGTCCTGGTACTTCGATGATTTCATCAAGAGCTAATACGAAAGAGGGAACATTATGAAAATAAACGCTATTAACATGATTATTTTCTATTCGGGCATAAGCAGTAATTAAACCAGCTGGAGCATCAATCTTAACAGTAGTAATCGGAGAAGTCATTGGTATAAGCCCAATTTCTAACAGAACTTTAGTTATTCCAATAATACCATGACCGCACATGGTACTGTAACCTTCGTTGTGAAGAAATATTATTCCCAAATCTGCTTCAGGGGACACTGCAGGAGTAATAATACATCCATACATATCTGCATGTCCTCTAGGTTCCCACATGAGTGCCGTTCTTAAATGATCGAAATTTTCTTTAGCAAATCTACGTTTTGCTAAGATTGTATCTCCCGATAATTCAGGAAAGCCATCAATTATCACTCGAAAGGGTTCTCCTTCAGTATGAGCGTCGATAGTGCTAATTTTTGACCAACTATTAGGTATTTCCCATTTATTTCCAAAACGTTTCAAATATAAGGTAATATCCTTCATTGTAGGTTCTCTACTCTTTTTTTCATATTTTTTTCAACATTTAAACACTTAATAGTTTATTATCCAGAATACCTATATTAACATTTTTTTAGAATTGACTATCTCACAAATCTCACAATCAAGGTTTTTCGATACTCAAAAAGGTTCGAAAAAGGCTCTTTTTATACCCTCAAAAACCATTCTCTGAATTTAGATTTAAAAATATATTTCAAATCTAAAAAACTGTATTCGATCAAAAAAAGAACTAGCTGACAATATTAAGTTAAATAAAGCCACAAGACATTTTTTTAGTCAGATCTAGCCCACATAAAAATTTTCCAAAAAAATCATTTTTACAGATCTAATCCAGGCTTTTTCTCGGACCTGGAAAAATTCTAGCAATCAAAAACATACAGTCAATTGTTCCCAAGACTGATACTATTCTCATTTTTTCGATTGAGTTTTGCCTGTATTATTTGTTCCATTAAATAATGCATTTAATCGAACATATTTATGATTATTTTTCCTTCGATAAGATGTTTTTTCCTGTTATTAGAGGCTTTGAATAGTATAGTACTAGCTTGAGTCTGATTATTTCTAATCGTATATTAATTAAAAAATTATTATACAGTTTGCAACTAGACAATTCCAACAGATTATCATAAAGCAAACTTAATGGTTGTCAGTCCTGATCCTTCTGACCCATCCACTTCTCCCGTTATCGTTAAAGGTGATTCAGACGGTCGATTATACTTAGCACCCGTGACTCCTGTTGAAAAAACAGCAGATGGACAGGTGAAAGGGTCAGCAGGCACACTTTATGCTTACAAAATTCAGTTTGTTGGAGTAACAGCAGGGGATTAGGTGGAAATTCGCAATGGTACTGATGCTACTGGCACAGTTATTTTTACTATTATTGCAATTACGAGTGATGAAACGCATAAATTTGCTCCGCCTATTGGTATGATCTTCAGTACTGGTATTTTCCATGATGAAACAAAAGCTGTTGGTGGAACCATTTATGCAACTTATGTTTATGACTGATTTATTTATTATTTAGGTGAAAGAAGATATGACATTAATTAAAAAAGTTGAAGAAAGAATAACTGATAGACAAAAAGCAAAAGAAGAAAACACCATTCAAATTACTAATCTTCAAACAAAGATTGACTTTCTTACAGGTTATAATGAACTTATTGATGTTGAAATAGAAACACTGACTACTAAATTTAATAGTCTTAAAGAAGTGGATAATCCCAAAAAAATTGATTAATTTTCTTTTTTTGAATAGAAGGTGATGCAAGTAAGAATCAAAGCAAGATTCTTGTTTTGTAAAAATAAGAAATGAGGTTTATGCAGCATGAGTAAATGTAAGACGATTAAAGAAAAATTGGTAGCTGAAATAAAACAATTATCTGCTTCTCTCAATCTTGATGATTTGAATAATCTGGTGAATATAGCAGAGACAATTCCTTGTAGAAAGCCTAGTGTTTATAACATTCACATTGCCGAATGCATGAAGAAAAAGGGGAGCACAATGAAAAAATGTGCTATTTCATGGAAAAAAGAAAAAGGGAAAAGTGAATTATTACAGCTAGAGAAAAAAGAAAAACGAATTCTCTCACTTGATGCGCTGCCAAAGAATCTCACTTCGCCAAAATTCACCTCATTTGTAAGCAATAAAGGATTATCTAAAGATGCCCGATCGGATCTTTGGAAACAATATACTGGAATTCAAGAGGTTCCAATAGAGGTTTCTGGAGAAGACATCCAAGCAAAAGCCTCTTATCATCCTCAATCCGATACTTCGAGTATCGCTGTTGTTGACGAAGACCCTGAGAAAATTCAAATCATTGCTCAAACTATCCCTTCTAAGATAGAGAAGGTCCTTGTAGAAGAGATTCCTTCTTCTGGTATTACTATCATTAAAATAGAAGGAAACGAAGAGGTTACAACTGTTATCTCTGATCTTCCTTTATATGTTAAAAAGGATGGGGGGGGATTAATTAAATGAGCTACTACTTTAACCCTGTTATTAATGGAAATAATACTGCATTACGAAAGAAAAGAGGACAAACTAAATTTAGTTACCTTATAGATAAAAAAGGGAAAATAATTAAGTTTCTCGGGTGGAATCAAAAAGACGTTTGGAATTGAATTGAATTGAAATGAATAGTAATAGTAATAGTAGTAATAGTGGTAGTGAGAGCATCGTTTATTTAGCCAATTTAACGGATAAAGAGATTGAGGAGAGACTGAACATTAGAATTCAGAATACAGAACAAGAACGAAAAGCGAATCTTGCAGAGATGGCTTGTCATAAACAAACGTTAGAATTGCTGGCAAATGAGTGTGTATGCAAAACGAAGCTTTTGAACCTAATAAAGCACTTTAAGACGGAAAATGCAGTCCTTGTATTAGAAATTGATCTGTTGTCTAATCATCGTCAAGCCCTTGAACAGCAAGAAAAAAGTTTTACAAATGAAACACAATATTATTGTTTATTTCAAAATATTTATAAACTATCAAATTCTTAGAAATCTCAGACAGAAAAGTGAGTTGAAAAAACATGAAAACCCCGACAAAATTAAGGATTAGTGAAATAGACTTTTCTAAGAAGAGAGAAACTAGTAAGTTGATAGGAGAACACCCCTATATTAAAGAATGGTGGAATTATATCTTAGCACATGGAAAAACCAACCGCATTCCTTCTAAACAACAAAAAGGTAATTGTATTACTGCCATTAAATATTTTTTGCAGTTTTTGAGTGTAGGCCCTGAAGAAAACAAAGAATTAACTTTAGAATCATTAGTTGAAATGGGAAAAAATAGAGAAACACGGAAACAATTGGAAACCCTGATTACTTATTATTTTAGTTGGTTACGAGGCGAAGGATACACCCCTGACGGATATTTAACAAAAGAAATTCCTACTGCTAAAAATAGTGCCATTCAATATGCTCATTCCAAAGTACGGTCATTTTTTAGTTCGAGAGAGGTGGAATTTTCTAAAGATTTCAAAACTCCTAAAAAAGAGAAATCAGTTATTCGCAAAACCGATAGAAGTTCTAAAAATCAGTTAATCAGGGATAAGAAATTAAACTATAAGAAACTAGATCCATTTGTACTCAAATTAGACTATCGTGACCAGTTAATTTTAAGTTGTTTATTGTCTAGTGGAATTGATATAGGTGAGTTACTAGCTATGAAGAAAGAAAATCTAGAAAAGATTGATGAGTTTGAGGGGCGATATATCTATGAGGGGAAACGAGCTAAAACTGGCGAGGAATTTTTTGCAATCTTTTCATTAAGAACCACCGAATTATTAGACATATATATGAATGAATGGCGAAAAAACATTAAAGATTCTGATCCTGTGTTTGTGTCTAATAAATTTAATGGATTCAAAGAAATCACTCGTCCTAAACGGTTTGGAAAAGAAGAGAATGGGGAAATGGAAACTATTGAGGTTGGTCAGGAGATCAAAACCGCTACTATTTCTACAAGGTTTCGTCAAGTAGCCTTAAAATTAGGCTATGTTAAACCAGGTAGTAAGAAACAACATGCATTCAGACCAAAGAGGTTCAGGCATTTATTCATTACTCTATGTGAGAATAGCATGGTAAGTAATCATGCTATCAAACAAATGGTAGGTCATGCTGAAGATATAACCGATACGTACAAAGAATTGACATTAGAAGACTTATTGAGAGAATACAAGAAAGTTGAGCCGTTTGTGGATATTTTTAAGAGTCCTAGCGTTATAGAACATGATAAAGACCTTAAAATGTTGAAAGATGAGAATAGATCCCTAGTTATTGATGTGAAAATTCTCAAAGAAGAGAATAAATCAATGGAAGAGCGATTTGAACAGCTCAATGAAGAATTAGGCAAACTAGACATTGTATATCTTAGAGATGAGAATATTGAGTTAAAGCAGGCCTTAACTGAACAGATGAATCTTACAGAGGCATTCGAGGATCTCGCATTAAAATTCGACATGTTGAAAAACCCCGAGAAGTACATAAAAGAGTATGATGCAAACAAAGATCTAGAGGTTGAACCTGACAAAGCGAAAACCAAAGACTTCAACAAAAACCTCAACAAAATCAAAAAGGACCTTGAATTGAAAGAGTAAGAAAGAATGGGAGGGTGTTTTTATTTTTTTTATTTTTATGTATTGAAGAATCAGATTCTTCAAGTTTTTTCTAGAAACTAATCTATAGATGATCTAATCGCTCTTTTATATTTTTGAACCATTATTAACGTAATAGAGTGTGTTTAAATTAACGATTTTGCTAGTGCCTATATGTTACTATTAAGTAAGATTCGTTCTAATGCTATTTTCAATTTTTCAGAATTTTAGGTCCTAAATTTTTTGAATTAATTTTCGAATATATCTGAAAACCTGAATTTGGAGTGGTCAATATTTTTCACTTATACCCCTCAAAAAGTGCCCCAGATCCATAGTGACAGAAAAATGTCATAGTGACATGTCATTTTTGTCACTTTACCTTTCCACTGGAAAGAAAAACCTTTCCAAAAATCTTTCCAAAACCTTTCCAATTTCTTTCCATTAACCTATAATAAATAAAAGGATTTATGGAGTCTCTTTATTTGAGATTATTTAAAGCTTTAATAAGAAGGAATTTGGGTATAATGGTATTAAAGGATGTTAAAATTAGTGATATTTCCGAAATAAGGGGGCGACTTGGTAGAATTGATACAAAAAAAGGACAATTTAAAACCCCTACACGTGGGTTAATGAACACTGAGCTAAGAAAATTCTTTCAAGCTAATAGAACACTTCGTGAAGCCTCAGATTTTTTCGATAATCCTTTTCTTGAGATAGTAATTGATTTGGACAGATTTAAAATCTCAAAATTGCAATCTAAAAGTGGAAACTTTGAAAATAAGATTAGGAGTATCAAAAAGGATAAAGCGACTTATGATAAGGGACCAGTTATTTGCTTTCCACGACTAAAGAAAGAAGTTCTTAGTCTGTCTGAAACTGATATTAATGTTATTATTGAGCTTCAGGGGGATAGTCAAGTTATTGATTTAGCTGGTATTCCTGATCCACGTCACGGAAACTACTCTGTTGAATTTGAGAATATCTTTCGAAGAGCAGCAAAAAAATTAGTTACTAGATATCCTGATATTTATCCTGTTCCTTTCATTAGACTAGATCAGGATGGAGATGTTGTGAAAAGAAAAATTAACTGGCTTCAGGCTCAGGGATTCAAGATGATAAGCTTCATAATAATTGGAGACAGTAAAGCGGGTGAATTTGCTGTGAGAAATACCCTAAGTGAAGTAGAGGACATTTGGGTTCACCTAACAAATATAAATAAACAATTTAAAAAAGACGTACCTGTAGGGGTTGTTAACCTAAAACCCCTGGATTATTTTGATACTGTATCATCACGGAAAGGGTATGGTGGAGGAGGAAAAACAGGGGAATCAGATCGTTTTGCAGAGGTAGTCAATCTTACAGAATGGATACCAAGTTTCGTTACAACAAAAGAAGATAAGGTAAAACGATTCGCTTGCTCCACACTTGGATTTTTGACTAAAAAGGAGTATATAATGAGAAAAGGCAAGCAACCAGATTGTAGTTGCCCCTTATGCAAAGGCAGCTCAATTGACGACTTTTATGATAAATTAAGGCTTTTCAAGGATGAAGGAATTCCTTTAACAGTTCATGAAGTTTTTTCGAGCACTAATGAAATAGAAGGTCCGCTTACCACATCTATAAAGAAGGATCTTCAGGAAGATTATCTTCGATCAAAGCCCACAGTAATTGAATTTCAAAAATATTTTCCAGAGTATATTACCCCTAAAATCAAACAACTGAATGATTACTAATCGAGAGATGGTAAACCTTAATAAGGAATGATTTTTATAAGAGCGTACATTCGAATTTATCATAATAAATGAAAAATGAAAATAGTAGATATTGGTGGTAGGAACTAATGGTATTAGAAATGAATAATTCAACCCATTCTACCGATGAAAATAAAATCGAAGGAATGGAATCTCTTCTAGAATCAGATATACTTATTAAATGGCTATTATTGCTTTTTGCATCTAATGATTTCCAACCTACTAAGGGAAAAGTTCTGTTAACGAAACAAGCGTTCCTGTTAGCATACGAGCTAAATTCAGACCTCGCAAAAGGTTTCCAGTTCTTTCCATATCAGTACGGTCCATATAGTACTGAATTTGCAAAGAGATTGAATCGCCTTCTGGATGTAGGATGGATAAAATCTACGAAGAATAGTCAGCAATGGCAATATCAGCTTACGGACAAAGGAAAACACCAAGCAGAAAAGGCAAAAGTTGATCTTGACGTTTCTGATGAGATTTTAGAGAAAATCGATGAAATGAAGAGAGCAACTTCAAAAAAATCATTAAGAGTTCTGTTGAGAGAGATTTATTCG
>JAUUVJ010000404.1 GCA_030589605.1 Candidatus Hodarchaeota archaeon
GATACTTCTGGTACACAAACAGGTGTTATTCCAGGATTTGAATTTGGAGTTACTATCTTTGCAATCCCTTTGATTTGTTTGATCGGAATTTATAGAAGAAAGAGAAACTAGAACTTCCTTTCATCTTCCCCATTTTTATGAAAGATCTATTAAGGATCTTTCTTTTCTTTTTTTACAACAAATTCAAGTTGAGATTAAGATAGATAACGATGATATTCTCAATTTTTCCTAAACTTAGATAGCAGCATATACTCGATGAAATAGGATATCTAAAGAGTCGTGATGAAACGAGATTTGATATGATTCAGTTATTTCTTTAATCGAGACTGAAAATCGTAACATAACTATCTTAATATTTTCGTTTAAAAGACTCCTGTCCTAATATTTATTATGTATCTAATATATTTCTAACTTTATTCCTGATAAGCGGAGTACAACCTATTGTCGTATGAATATTTTGAACATCAAGCTGATATTGGTATACGAGGAAAAGGAAATACTCTTGCTGAAGCATTTGAGCAAGCAGCTCTTGCGATGTTTGAAATCATGGTTGACACTATAGATTTGAATCCAACTGAATCTCAAATAGTGGAAATCGAAGCTGATAATAGTGAGGAACTTCTTATTTCTTGGTTAAGTGAGTTACTATTTTTGAAGGATGTTGAGAATAAAATCTTTTCACGGTTCGAAATTAGCAAGATTGATGATAATACAATTGTGGCTAAAGCTTATGGAGAAAAAATTGATTTTTCACGCCATAAATTGAAACTTGAGGTTAAAGCAGCTACTTGGACTCAATTAGCTATAAAAAAACATGATAATGGATATATTGCACAGTGTTTAGTTGATGTATAATGTCTAATAATTCAGATGTATTTCAAAAGGTTCCTAATAGGGAAAATCTTTGGACAATTGAAAAAAGAAATGAAATGCGAGTTCCAGCATTCATATATGGTGATGAAAAGATAATAAATGAGCTTAGAGCAGATTTTAATAGGGATTGGAGTGCTACAAGGCAAATAATGAATGTAGCTTCATTACCTGGTATCCAAAAAGGCATGTTAGCTATGAGTGATGTTCATCCCGGGTATGGATTTCCAATAGGTGGTGTTGCAGCGTTTGATCCAGCTGAAGGGGTGGTCAGTATGGCAGGAGTAGGATATGATATAAATTGTGGGGTAAGAACTATGATTACTGATCTCACGAAGGAAGATCTAGAACCAAAGAAAAAAGATATTATTTCTGAACTCTTTCAGTCTGTACCTGCAGGGCTCGGTAAACCTGGGAAAATCAAACTTGAAATTAATCAAGTAAATGAGCTTTTAATTGAGGGAGCGCCTTATGTTGTAAATATGGGGTACGGTACAGATGATGATCTCATAAATACTGAAGAAAATGGCGTAATACCTGGAGCTGATCCAGAAAAAGTTAGTCATAAAGCTAAAAAGAGACAATATAATCAAATAGGAACATTAGGATCTGGAAACCATTATTTAGAACTCCAAATAGTTGATAAAATATTTGATCAAGAAGTAGCGAAAACTTTTGGCCTTTTCCAAAATCAATTACTTGTTACGTTTCATTGTGGTTCTCGTGGCTTAGGTCATCAGATTGGTACTGATTATTCAATAAAACTGGTTAAAGCATCTAAAAAATACGGGCTTCCGTTACCAGATAAGGAACTAGGGTCTGCACCTATTAATTCTGCTGAAGGTCAAAGTTATATAGCCGCTGTTAACGCAGGTATAAACTGTGCTTTTGCCAATCGTCAGGTTATCGCGCATATAGTTCGTAAATCCTTCAAGAAAATGTTTAATACCGAAATTCGGCAATTATATGATGTAGGTCATAATACATCAAAGTTTGAAATACATGATGGGAAAAAGTTATTGATTCATCGCAAAGGTTCTACTAGAGCTTATGGACCTAATCAAGATCATGTGCCAATTGCTTATCGGAAAGTGGGTCAACCTGTACTAATAGGCGGTACAATGGGAACTTCATCGTTTATATTAACAGGTACTGACCTTGGGATGAAAGAAACATTCGGAAGTGCTTGTCATGGTGCTGGAAGATGTATGTCTCGTACAAAGGCTAAGAAAAAGTATTGGGGGAAAGCTGTTATCGGAAATCTTGAGAAAAAAGGGATTATCGTTAGAGCTCACAGTTTTGCGGGAATTGCTGAAGAAGCACCTGGTGCTTATAAAGATGTTGAGCATGTGGTAAATACTATGCATAATGCTGGTGTTGTTAAGAAAGTAGTCCAAGTTATACCCGTTGGTGTAATAAAAGGATAAAACAAGAGCAGAAAGTCTCTTTTATTTTTTTTCTTCTTCTATAATACTTGAAGTAATTGTTGGAATTAGGGAGATTTGTTTAGTTTCAATTCCTAGAGCATTTTTAACATAGTCCAATCCGTTTAAGGTGAAAAATATTCCTAGAACTAGTATAACTAGGTTAATGAGTATGTAATATACAGTAGCAGTCTCAAGGATATTAAAAGTACCGTTATAGAAAGGAAAAGTCAGAAACACAAAGTCAATAAAATCATTCAAAAGAAGCCAGCTAAAAGCAATAGAAAAGTTATACCAAGATCGTTCTAAAACGAAGATAGCCATTATTAATCCTTGAAGAAGCAGAATTAAGTGGAAATAATCAAATGGAAATATATTGGGAAGTGTAATTCCAAAGATAGGTACGGCATGATAGGCATCAGGAAGCAAAAGATACATCACAGGAGCTGCGAGAGAGAATTTTAACAAACCAAATGTAAGAATCCACATGAAAGATTGATGTGATTTAAATCTTTCACGATCTAGCAGGAAAAGCGCGAAAAGAAATGAATAAAGTGGACAATCAGGTACAAATAACCAAAAGAAAAATAGGACTCCATCAGTCCGAGGTAAATATGACAAGAAGCCGAAAACTCCCCAGAAAAGATTGAGTATAATGAAACTTACTAAAATAATTGGTAGTATGAATTTTTGCTTTAACTGATCCTTTGGTAGTCGAAGAGAGGTCATTGATATCCCGTCTAGAGAGAATTAAAATAAATATTTCTTTGTCGTTTAAAAAAGTTTGTTATTGATTAATAAGGAATGTTGAATATGAGCATTTGATTAAAATTTATTATTGTTTATTAATATTACTTCTATTATATTCGTAAATCAATCAATAGATGGCAATTCGACTTTACATTTTGCATTTTTCTTGAATTGTTCAGCCATTGACCTATCACCTACGATTTTACCGAAATGCATTGGAATTGCTAACTTGGGTTTTAGTTTATTAGCTGCTTCTATCGCTTCATCTGCAGTCATTACATAAGTGCCACTAACAGGAAGTAATGCTACATCTACTTCAAAATCAGCCATTTCTGGGATGAGATCTGTGTCCCCAGTGTGATATATTCTCGTTCCATCTAAATTTATGATAATACCGATGTGTAAGTCTTCTTTCGGATGAAATGGTACTCCTGGTGATCGAAATTTGGTAATATTGTAAGCAGGTACTATTTCAAAAGATATTCCTTGGCTGGTTACTTTGTCTCCTGGTTTTACGTAATGAATAGTTTTGTATTTCAATTTTTCAAATACGCTTTTACTCAGAGGAATTCCTATTATTTCTGTATTTGAAGAGGAAAATAATCTTATATCAGTTAATGAACAATGGTCCCCATGTTGATGTGTACTAATGATAATATCTGCTGGTTCGTACTCACCGCTAACTTCATAAGGATCAATACATATTTTTTTACCTGATTTACTTGTAATAAGAAAACCATCATGTCCAAGCCAGTTAAATGTTATTCCTTCAAATTCGATCATAAAACAACCACCTTCTCAAAACTTTAGAGCTGGTATTTTAATAATTTTCCTGTTGGAAATTTAAGTATTATGAACATTGAAGGATAAATAAAAGCTTACTAAAACCTATATTCAATATTTAGATTTATCTAGA
>JAUUVJ010000179.1 GCA_030589605.1 Candidatus Hodarchaeota archaeon
AACATCCCATACTTAACAAAAAACCTTCACCATAATCAAAAAACTGTAAAATGCATACCCTATTGTAAAAGGATCCACAAAAACCAACCAAAAGCCTTCAAAAATAAAAAACACGTGTGCAATAACCACCGATGTATGAAACATACTTTGCAACTAATTTTTTGAATCATAATTTTTCTTCTTATGTACCACAAAAGTAGAAGTGTGAACAACGTACAATTTCATGCCATATTTACTCCGTGAACAGCTGCGTAGTCGAGAAGAGACTTGATATAATCATCTTTTGCCGAACGTGAAAGCCAGCTTCCTTCAAAAGCATTTTTCATGAAGTGTACAATATCAAACTTCGAATAATCACTTTTTTCTTGCACTTCCATAAGTAGATTGGTAAGATAGCCTGAATCAAACTCCGCAGGGTCATCTGTGTTTAGAGTGACTAATAGGCCAAACTCATAAATATTCTTGATCCGTCTGATATCTTGTGGTTCTGGATCGGTACTGCGCCAAATAGGACAGGTAGTCATACAAATGTTACGGCGCTTCAATTCCTTCATTAATTTGGGATCCTCAATCGAATTGATACCGTGATCAATCCGATCTACCTTTAAAATATCGAGACATTCCCAAATGTGTTCCACGGAGTTTACCTGGTCAACATCACAATGGGCAGTGAAGCGGTATCCATCTTCTTGAGCACGGAGGTATACTTCAGCAAATTTTCTGGGTGGATTTTTCTCTTCATATGAATCTAATCCAATACCAATAATCTTATCTCTATGTGGCCGTGCTTGTGCTAGCATTTCAAAGGCACTCTCCACACTTCGCTCTCTGTTGATACACATGATTAGATTCGCTTCAACACCGAATGTTCCGCTTCCATCTAAGCGCCCCTGATGTATACCATTTATTACTGTTTCAAAGGGAATTTCCCGAGTCGTGTGAAATTGGGGGTCGAAAAATATCTCAATATAAACGATGTTATTCTCCTTACATTTTCTAAGAAGTTCATACGTGATTTCGTAAAAATCTGCTTGCGTTTGAATGATAGAAACAACTAAATAATGGTGATCTAGAAAACCTTTTAGTCCTGGTATCCTCATAGCTAATGCTTTGTTGATCTCTTTGACTGATTTATAGGGAAAATCGATTTTATTACGAGTAACTATTTTTAATATCATTTCTGAACTCAATGTGCCTTCTATATGAATGTGCAACTCCGCTTTGGGTAAGTTGGTAATGAACTCCTCCATATTGTTGAAAGCCATAAGCTAATCCCAATTATTACTCTTTCAGATGATGTCAAGCAATGAACGATTAAAAACTTTGTTAACACGAGGTTGTGCTGACGTATTCCCACTATTCGTTTTTATGTCCATAACGGCACGAAAACTAGATTGTGCATTGTCTGGGAATGTTAGAATAAAAGTAAAGAGAATAGCTAAAATAGGTTAAAATATATTATTGGTATGAAATTTCCTCTTTCTGAATAGCTTTTACTAAATCAGGGGAGAGAGATAAAAGAAAATATAGATCAATAACTAAAATATTTAGGAAAAGAAAAACGAGAGGTTTGGCTGCAAAAATCGTTCCATTCAGTAAAGCGTGAAGGATCAAAGATCCTATTGTTAAGAATATAAAATATTTATGAGTAGTTTTCATTAGTTTTCTTTGTTTACTTATTTTAAAAGCAATAATTATCCCTGTCATAGCAATAGAGGTTCCAAGGATTATCGCTAGGTTTGCTAAATACTGTCCTATGTCATACCGAGTCATTGGAAATGTAAGAATATCAATTATGAAGCGAATTAAGGTATCATAATATGAACCGAAAATGAAAAAATCCCCAAAATTCCTGACATGACCGTGAATGACCATAAAATGAAAAATAACTCCTAAAAAGGTTATGACCCCAGATATGCAATGTATCCAGCGCGTTTTTTTTGTCATGTGTCTTCTTAACATTGGGAGAGATAGATATAAACAGATATAGAAAGGAATATATGATAAAAGACCAATAATCCTAGCTAGCTCTGTTAATGGAATTTGGTTATCTCTCGTTTCTTCGAAAAATTCAGATGTTAAACCAATAGGCATAATATAGATAGGTTTATGAGTGCTTGGAAGTTCTACAACTTGAGATGTCATTCCTTCATTAAAAGCACCTACAACAACTGTTCCTAAACCAAGAGATGCACATTTTAGATATATATTTTGAGCCATCATACCGATATCATACATCAATATACGATGAGAAAAAACAGAATCAAATTGTTGAATTATCCAGTTAGTATCCACAGAAATAACAATATCCAGTTGAGCTGTTTCAATCCAAATTTGGTTTGAACCTGCTTCTCTAAGGGACGGCCGCAAATCACCTTGTGATAGTTGATATAATGAATTATTTTCTAGAAAAAACTGGTAAGATCCATGTTGCAATCCGTCTATTTCACCAACTACTAATCGGACGTCTAAATAAGAATCATTTTCTAATAAATGAGGGATTGTTGTACTGTCGTTCAATAAGTCGGAGATCACCGAGAGAGGAATACTCCCACCTTGATAATCTCTAACAGATTTTCGTTTTGCGACAGCTTCTTCAACGGTCAATTCTTCTTTATTCTCTAGTATTAATTTATTACGACTCAAGATAGGAGGATCAAGATTTCTGCTAATTCCGATGGGTAATACTGCCATGGGGACTAATGATGTAGCTAAAAAGGTTTGAATTTCTATCGAAGTAAAATTGACAATCACACGTGTGTTCAAATTCAGAGAGGTTAATTGTAATAGAAAATTCTGAATCGCATGACCAACCTCTAGATGGACATATTGAACTCCTCGAAAGGAATATAATGAATGAGGGGAATTATAGAGATTAGTAGTACGACTATACTCGGCTAGAATAAAGAAAACGGTACTTACATTCGATACTGCCTCACGATCTTTACCAAAGAGGGATGATAATAATAATGTAGAATTAAAGGAAGAAGAGATAAAATTGAGCTGATGTCTGTAGGGTATATAATTATAACAACCTTTTTTTAAAGTAGGTGAACCTTTGTGGATAACAAAAATCTCCAAAGGATAAGTAGCACCAGCAGAAGGGACAGTTCGATGGCCAGAACCGTGTGTTATACCTTGGAGGGCCCAAAAAAGCTGTGAAATATCTTTGATCTCAACTGTATGGTTTCTCAAATCTTGGGCCTGTTTTGATTTATAAATCGCAGAACTTAAGGGTAAATGACCTATCTTATCTGGTGATGGTAAAGACTGATAATTGACTTGGATTGGAATCAATTCAAAAATAAGAAAAATCAGTGAACCAATGAATATTACCACTAGAAAAAGAAATCTGAGCTGTAGTTGCCTTTTAGATGTTTTTCCCATACTTAATGCAACCAATAGTATTAGATCTTAATTATCGAAAATCGGTTACAGAAATAAGTATTTTGATTTTTTTCAATAATTAGCAAAATCGGTTAATAACTTAATAATCTGACATTGATGATATTTGGGATATTAAAGTACCTATAAAAATGGAGATTTATTATGTCTTTTGGCCATTTCACTATGTAATTCTTAATGATTTTTAACTTTTTGAGATTAAAATTACTACTAAACTTTGAATTATTAACACAGGCTTTAATGCATTTTCCACACACATCTGCGTTTAGGTTCAGATGATTGATATATCTCCTACATTGTTCACGATAATCCTTCAATATTGATTGTTTATCTAAGAAATTACAGACATCTAAACAGGCTCTACAATCTTCACAACTGTTATTATCGCTTTTATTATCTGCTTCATATTGATATGGTGTTATTATGGATACGAATCTTATTGCACAACTAAACTTTGGGTGAATAATTAATTGGTTCTTGCCTCTCCATCCTATTCCAGCTAATTCAGCAATGTGTCTGTGCGAAACAGTTTGTAGAAAATAATCGCTCACATGATTTACTTTTCCAGCAATCCCTTCAAGAGTTGCTAAAATTGGGATTCCTTCTACTTTCTTAGCAATTTTATCAGCAATTATGTTCAGCTGATCATTTAATAAATAATAGGCGCTTGCGTATTTATTCCATTGTTCTGTATCTCTCAATCCGTCAGGTTTCAAGTGATTAATAAACTGAATTTCCTCTCTTGTATAAGCTATTAATATTGATATTAGAGATCCTCTAGCCTCAATTTTATCGAATCGATTACCACATATTTCCTTAATCCTATCTTGCTGTACTTTCATCATGTTTAGATATACAGGTTGGAATTTAACTGTTTTAATATCCCCCTTCCTATTGATTGCGGAGATTAATTTTTCAAAATCAATTTCTAACTGATTTTTTGATAGCATTCTTACTTTTTCCCTTCGATAGTATATCATATGATTAGTAACGTGCGATTTAATGTTTTGCTAAGTATACTTTCAAATATCAAGCAACATATGGTTTCAATATCTTGTGAAGAACCGTTTGAAAGTTAAACATTTATGAATTTCCACCCAATGTAGTTTTTTATATATATGATGAAAAGAAATTCGAACATGGGATCCTTGATGAAGTAAGAAAGTAATCAAATTCAACTGAAATTGCTATAACTTCGTATGCTATGGTTGATGATCGAGAAAGAATATTAGCTGCTGGGTGTACTGCCTACATAGACAAGCCTATTGCTCCAGAATCCTTTGTTGAGGAATTAAAAAAATTTATAATAAAAGATGATGATTATGAAAGTCCTAGTTGTTGATGATGAGAAAGAAAACCTATACTTACTAGAACGAATGCTAGAGGAAAATGGGCACGAAGTGGAAATAGCTGAAAATGGTAAAGAAGCACTTGAAAAGTTACACATTAATAATTATAGAATAGTCATATCAGACATTTTAATGCCAGTAATGGATGGCTTTCAACTTTGTAAAACCGTAAAAAGTGATAAGAGATTCGCTGATCTCTTGTTTATCTTTTACACTGCCACTTATGTTGAAGAAAAAGATGAGGAATTTGCTTTAAGCTTAGGAGCAGATAAATTTTTAAGAAAACCTCTCGAACCAGAAAAATTTATTGAAACTATTAAAGCCTTGATTCTAAACACGGAGTTAGACCAAATTAAAACCAGTAAGATAATTATTAAAGAAGAAAAAGAGATATTGAAACTCTATAATGAACGATTGATCCACAAACTGGAAAAAAAAATGATAGACCTTGAAAAAGAAATCACCCAGCGCAAACAAGCAGAAGAAACATTGTTACAAGTTAATGAAGAATTGCGAGATTTTGCGTCAATTGTGGCTCACGATCTAAAAGCACCATTACGTAATATAAGAAATCTTGTAGAGTGGTGTGTGAGAGATTCTGCAAAAAATCTTAGCGAAGAGGGGAAAGATAATCTGAATTTAATGGTTAAACAAACAACACATATGAATGCCCTAATAGATGGAATCTACCGATATTCAAAAATTGATCGCATTCATAAAAAAATTGAAGATTTGAATCTGAACAAACTGCTTTGGGAGGTAAAAGAGATATTATCCCCCCCTGAAAATATTGAAATTATTATTCCAAGTGAACTGCCCATTCTAGCAGTTGATAAGACTCATATGACTCAAATATTTACCAATTTAATTGACAACGCAATTAAATTCATGAACAAACCCAAGGGTCATATCACCATTAATTATGAGGAAAGACAGAACTTTTGGCATTTTAGTGTGGCGGATAATGGCCCTGGAATCGAAGAAAAACATTTTGAGAGAATTTTTAAAATATTTCAAACCCTCAGCGCGAAGGAGGAAGTTAAGGGCATCGGACTCGGGTTAGCAATTGTTAAAAAGGTTGTAGAAATGAACGGAGGGTCGATTTGGCTCGAATCCACGGTAGGAGAAGGAAGTACTTTTCACTTTACCTTACAAAAGCTTTAGTGCTTAGAATTTTTTTATCCTAAAATATGGGAGTATGTAATCTTTAACCAATATTAATACACATTTTCTATAGCAAAATTATAAAAATTCGATTAATTCGGACTGAGCATAATATATTCATAGAAAAAGTAGAAGATAAATACCAACCACTAATGCGAAACCAGATTATGGTTGAAACAATTCCTGAAAGACATTAATACTAGATCGATCACCATTGTAAGGGATTTGTTTAAAGTAGAAAGAAAATTAGCAGGAAAAAAACGATCAGAGGAGAAATTGTAATCAGTTTTATATAATTGAAACTTCCATAATAAAAAGATGCAAAGGATCAATTAATGAGTCTAGAATAATGAAGAGATCACGACAAACAATCGTACTAATGATTGCGAGTATTGTTTTATAATCATAATATCATTCTTTTTCACATCTCAACGAACCTTTTATCATTCTTTGGGTTATAAGTTGTATTCTCTTCATTATTGCAGCGATGATCTATGAGGATCAAAATAAAAAACGTATTATTTAGATTTTTTTTTAGAATTACAGTAACAAAGCTCATTTGCCCTCACAAAGGGGTACAGGATTAATTACTCAATTTCTAGTTGATTTGGGGTAGTCATCTCTTCCAGACAGGCCAAACAGCAGAAATTCCTATATTATATCCTAAGGGGATTACGGAAAATTTGTTAAAAAAATAACGAGAAATTTAAAAATACAGGAAATAAATCCTTTCTTCCTCTTTTTTCAGTCTGACCTGCAAACAAAAATACATTCTAGAAAGTAGTGGAGTCTATTAAATAAAAATAATACAAATGAATTATTGATTAGAACTACATTTTCTTTTTATTCTTTATTGCTTCCTAGGTGAATAATTTTATGAAAGTTGTCGCAATTAATAGTAGTCCCCGTAAAAATAAAGGATTTACTGCTAATATCTTAAGGCCTTTTCTTGAAGGTATTCGTGAAGGCAATGCAGACATAGATCTATTTTATACCAAAGATCTTACCATCAATTACTGCCTTTCATGCTATCAATGTTGGACAAAAACACCTGGTAAATGCAGTCAGAAGGATGATATGGCTGCTATACTCCCCAAACTTCGAAATGCAGACGTATGGGTGTTCGCTTCCCCAATTTATTGTGATGGTATTACTGGATCAATGAAAACATTAATAGATCGCTTGATTCCTTTAATGAAACCTTTTACTGAGTTACGTGATGGTCGTTGTCGACACCCAATGAGAGAAGATGTGAAACCCGGAAAAGTAGTTTATGTTTCTAGTGCTGCCTGGTGGAAAATGGAGAATTTTGACCCAATGATTAAATATTTTAAAGCATTTTGTAATAACTTTAACAGGGAATTTGCTGGTGCGTTGCTACGGCCTCATTCAGTCGCTTTGGTACCTTTACGTAAAGAAAGTGTTATTGATGATATAAACACTGCTGCAAAAAAAGCAGGAAATCAAATTATTACGCAAGGAAAAATCTCTCAAGAATTTCTTTCGACGATAAGTCAGGAATTAATGCCTCAAGATAGTTATGTAGACGTCATTAACAAAGGTTGGGAAACATAATCAATGTAAAAGTATATATTTCTTAATACATAACTATTTTTTGAATAATTTTTAAAAGGAACTGAGTGGCGATTTCGATGAACAATCTTAGTTCACATGGTTTTAACTACTTAATAGAGGTGTCAAATATATGAATATTAAAATTCTAGGTGTTTCGGGAAGCCCAATACCAAATAGTAATACAGATAGAGCAGTAAAAGGAGTCTTAGAATTTAGTGGTATAGAATCTGAGTTTATAAAACTCAGTGAAATTGATGTTAGACCATG
>JAUUVJ010000268.1 GCA_030589605.1 Candidatus Hodarchaeota archaeon
AAACGAATTTTACAGAGAAAAAAAGAGGAATCATACTCAAAAACGATGTAAATCTTGTCAGTCAGAAGCAAATAAAGAAAGGTATAAGAGATATTACAGGAAAAAGAAATTACGAAATATCTAGTTAATTGGTGGGCTAGTCAGCACCAAATCAATTGTACTAGAATTGATATTAGATAGATTATTTGAATTTTCGAAGGTTATTGTGTGAACTGTTTTCAGAGACATCTCACCTTTCAAGGAATAAGATGAATTCATATCAGAAATAAGTTTTCTTATGGATTCTTTGATATTCGAAGAACAAAGATTAAATATCATTTTAAATCCTTATTTCTTTGTTTTTGAGTAGAATTCTAAATACAAAAAAAATACTAAGTCTCCTTCAAAAATCCTAAATACACCTAATAAAATATTAATATCCTGTCTGTGTATTTAGTTTTTAGCGGTAAGAGGTTTAATGAACATAAGAAAGTGGTTCTTCCTAATAACTACATTCTATAGAGTAAGTGAGAAACCGATACAATGGGAAAGATAGACGATGTTTGACATTAACAAGGTTCGAGAGGATTTTCCAGTATTACGGGAAACAAAAGATGGAAAACCTATAGTATATGCAGATTCAGCCTGTATGGCACTTAAACCCCAACAAGTTATCAATACACTGGTAGATTATTATACTAAATTCACTGCGTGTGCAGGAAGAAGTCCGCATAAATTTTCTCGAGAAACGACAAAAAAATATGAAGATGCACGAGAAAAAGCTTCAACATTTATCAATGCAAAAGACCCTTCTGAAATCGTATGGACTCGAAATACAACTGAAGCGTTGAACCTTGCAAGCGGAGTATTACAGCTGGATGGTTCAGAAACCATTATTTGTACCTCTGAAAGCCATAATAGTAATCTTGTTAAATGGATATTTCTTGCAAATAATAATAAAATTAAATTAAATATCTTAAATACTGATAAAAATGGTCTTTTTAAGTTAGATCAGTTAATCGAGGTTGTTGAATCTTGTAAAGATGGAAAATTTGTTGTCAGCTTAACTCATGTGAGTAATGTCACAGCAGCTATCATTGATGTAAAAGAAATTGCTAAAATTGTGCATCAAAGAGAGGGAATATTCCTACTAGATGCTGCTCAGAGTTTTCCACATCAACCTATCGATGTTAAAGAAATGGATATTGATTTTATGGGTGTATCAATGCATAAGGCTTGTGGTCCAACTGGTATGGGGTTTTTGTATGGTAAATATGAGCTCTTAGAAAAAATAAATCCACTGATTTATGGAGGAGAAGCAATTGCAGATCTAGTGTTACCAAAAACAATCAAATTTGCGCCCCCTCCGTCAAGATTTGAAGCTGGATTACAAAACTATGCAGGAGCAATTGCAAGTGGAGCAGCTATTGATTATTTAGATTCTCTTGGAATTGACAAAATTCAATCATATGAAACAAAACTAAGTAATACCTTGATGAAAGGTTTAAATGAATTTGGAGATCAAATTTCCATTGTTGGCCCAAAAAATCCGAATAAACGTGTGGCTTTAGCTGCAATTGATCTTAAAGAAATTAATTCGCATGAAATAGCGATTTTGATGGATGATATGTATAATATTGCTTTAAGATCAGGATATCATTGTACTCATGGCTTTCATCATGCTTTAGGATTAGAACAAGGCACATTACGACCTTCATGGTACCTATATAATACGATCGATGAGATTGACATCTTTTTAGAAGCTCTTAGAGAATTACTTGATACTTTAGGATGAATTTTTCCTCTAAACATCTAATAAAAAAAGGAAAAGGAATTTTACTTGGCAATCAAAGGTTTAAGAAAAGCAAGGATACTTGTCTTGTTTTTATTGGATGATATTGGTGAATTAACGACAGAACAATTAATAGCTGAAGTGGGATTACTCGGAATTAATGAATGTCAGGATAGAGTGCCTAGTGCCCTAGCTGATTTATGTGAAGAGAATTTAGTCAATAAAAAATTGTCTAAAGAAAAAAGAGCTATTGTTTGGAGATTAGCACAAAACTTTGATAGATCTTTACTTGAGGGAATATGAAAGATACACTAGATAAAAGAATTCCTTTTAAGAGAATGTACAGATCAGCTTAATTGTAGGAGATGTTGATTTCCAATATGAACATTCTTAAGATATTTTTTTGCCTCTAAAAAGCAATTTTCTACCTGTTGTCGTGGAGTAATAGGAAGATCACTTAGAAAAGAATCAGGATGAAAAACTAACATTGAATAAGGAATATTTTCATTTAATTCTCCTAAAAACTGGGCTATCGCTCCGATTTCCTTATCTTTAATATATCCAGGGATCAATAATGTTGTTGCATTTAATACTGGTTCTTCCCGTTGACAGTAATCGAAAATAACATATACCCATATTATGTTGTATTTCCGCATAATCCAAAGGATCCGTTCTTGGATTTTTAATCAAGGTCGCTACTTCATAAGCCTCAATTGCTTGTTTTAAATTGTCTACAGGATTGATGTTTTCCTTCATTTCTAGCCAACGTTCATTATCTTTGGGATTGACTGGCGTTGGTTCTATTCCAGCAGCGTTTACTTTTTCTATTGAACGTAATATTTTTGTTTCTACTGTGGCTAATCGTTCGTATGTTTGAGCCAATCGTAATTGGGTTATCGTGTGTTCCATTGGATAACGCGGTGGTGGATAATCTGTTAATGCTACTCTATATGCCTCAATCGCCTTTGGATAATTAATAAGGCTTGTTTCGACCCCCGCGAGTAGAAAATATAAATCAGCAATAATTCTCTTTTTATCGGGATATGGATCTGAGGATTCACTTATGTGGATCTTCTGTTTATAATATTCTGCTGCTTGTTTCTTGTTGAGATCTTCTTCGGAGAGAGTCATCATCGTCTCAAAGATGATTCCCTAAGAGCTTTTTATATCCGAAAACACAATCCAAGAGTTACAAATGATTGGTTAGATCAAAGGATAAGCTGAAGAAGCCACAATATTTCATGGTCTTTTTGCACCGATTGGATATTTTTTCAAGTATTTTCTATACCTTCCACTTACCCTTTTGATGAATAATAAAAAACATCGAGGGATTTTTCATTCCATTCAAGGATTATTGGTCGTAATTATAACCACATTAGTATATGTAGGAGTATTAATTAAATTAATTGAAAAAATAATAATAATTCCAATATCAGAGGCTTTACAACATGATTTTATCCCTACTAATAGTTTTCTCGAAATTATGCTAGGAATAGTTATTGCTCTTTTTGTTGGATATACCTATCACCTCATTGAGGATAGTCAGACTGTAAATGGGATACATTGGTTATACAAAAAAGATTTTATGCATTTATCAGGACAGATAAAAGTAGGCTCAAAAGCTGAGACTATCTTTGTATCAATTCTAACTTTAACAGGAGTATTTCAAGTTTTATGGCTTATTTTTGAGTTTTCAGCGATATTTGTTCTTTTATTAGGGTTAATTCAATTCTATCTACTATCTTTTATATTAAATCGTTTCTTTTCAGTATTTTAGCGCAATTGTAAAATTGGGAAAGACAAGAGTATAAAAATATTCGACCGAACGATTTCTTCAAGGTAATCTTAGGTAACAGGTAATAATATTTATAAAAAACTTAGGTAATAGGTATTTCAAGTATGTGATAAAAATGGCACAACATGTTGTAATCAAATGGATTTCTACAAGCAAGAACAAAAAAGCCCCGTATTTTTACTTAAACGAAACCTATTGGTATCCCAAAACAAAGAAAACAAAAACAAGGCATGTTAAATATTATTTTTCAAATCGTCTTTTGATCGAGAATATGAAAAGCGTTAATTTTTTTATTAGAAGGATTATTATTACTCTCGATTTTAGAGCAGTCTGGAGAAATCTATTAGATGGATATCCCTGAACAATTAAAAAAACAAGACGGCTTTTGGACAAAGGACAGTATCATCCCGCCCTTAGTATAGTCAATAAACTAAAAAAAATGACCGCACACCAGGATGAGAATCATTTAGCGAGTATGGTTCTTGAAGGACAGATCATCAGTAAAATGGGATCCCATCAGAAAGCTTTACGTCTTGCTCAGGATGTCTTCCAAGAAAGTAAGAACCAGGGGTACCAGCTATTAGCAGTTGATGCTCTTATTTTAAAATCAGGAGTTTTAGGGCGTCTTAGTTGTTATACGGAGTCTCTTACCGCAGTTGATGAGGGAGAAGCTATCCTTTCCAGAATTAAGGAAATTGATCCCCTCGCCATAAAAGCGAGAGCCGCAAAGTTAGCATATTGCAAAGGCGCTAATTATGGCTCGGTAGGGTTAGGGGATTTAACCCTCCAAATGAAATTTATCCAAAAAGCACTCACTCTGCAAGAGGAACTCGGTGACAAAAACGGTATAGCTAGTTCCCTCAATGTAATCGCTAATTGTCATTTATCGAAAGGAGAATTGGATCAAGCCTTGGTGGATTATATGAAAAGCTTGGATCTTTTCAAGGAGATTAACGATCTTGGGGGGACAGGTATAGTTTTTGGCAACATTAGTCTTGTTTATTACTTCAAAGGGGAGCTGGATGAAGCTTTAGAGTATGCACAAAATGCGAAGGCTATTCAAGTAAAGATTGGTAATAAATATTTCATCGCAGGTTCCTTTCTAATCATTGGTAATGTTTATTGGCTCCAAGGAAAGCTATCTGAAGCCTTGGAACACCTTCAAAAAGCAACAACTATTTTTGAAGAAATTAATAGCAAATTTGAGATGGCTCTTTCCCTTGGATTTATGGGAATTGTCTATGCAAATAAAGGGGTGGTAAATAAAGCATTAAAGAATCTTCAAACGAGCACTACAACCTTTCAGGAATTAGGAATCACTAAAAATTTAGTGGTTGGTTGGCTTTACCGGGATCTTGGGCGAGTCTACCATATAATGGGTAATTTTGAGCGAGCGCTTCATAATTATCAAGAGAGTTTAGATATATTTGAAGAAATTAAAAATAATCTACTTACAGCTACTTCTCTCTATTACTTAGCTAAGATAAGCATTGAGATTAATTCTCTCGAACAGGCTACTGGTTATGTTAACCATTTAAAGAGGATCAGCAAAGAGAAAGAATATAGAAATGTTTCACAATTGTATCGCGTCGCGCAAGCGATTCTTTTGAAAACGGGTGGGAGAACAATTCAGAAGGCAGAAGCTCAAACGCTTCTTGAGCAGGTCGACCGAGATGACCCATTCTCGTTAGAATTAGCGGTAGATGTTTATCTTAACCTTGCTGATCTGCTGTTAGATGAATTGAAATCTTCAGGAGATGAGGAACTTCTCAAGGAAATAAAAACCTATTCTTCAAAATTACTTGAACTCTCAAAGACTCAAGATTCATATTATCTACTGTCAGAAACATATTTACTTCAATCTAAGCTTGCTCTATTGGAAATGAATGTGAAAGAATCCGAGCAATTATTGTCGCAAGCTGAATTCATTGCAGAAGAAAAGGATTTGGGAGAACTTACTTCAAAAATCAACAAAGAAAAAGACTTATTGCTTGATCTAATACGTAAATTCGAAAAACTTGCTGACCAACAACCTAGTATGAGTGAAATAATCGAATTGACAAAATTAGAAGATTTGTTCGAGAAAATGCAAAGAAACCGTATCTATTCCAAAGAAAAACAAGTCATTGAGTATGCCCTTCAAGCTCGTGCTCTTGTTCAAGCTGCTGGAAGAGATTAAGAATCAAGGACTAGCCGTATGGAAAACGAGTATTTTGAGAAAATACTATCATGTCAGTGTTTCATGCATAATATTAGAAAATAGAGCTTGTATTTGATGAGAAGTAACTTGTATAAATTTTTGAAAAAGGTTTTGACCAATTTAAGAATAGAAAAACGGAGATTAAAAATGATAAATCTTTCAGAAAAGTATTCTATATGCTGCTGATACCTAGTTACTAAGTTTTACATTGATGAATCCCATTTTTTCTTCTTTTTCAATTTTTTCTGATAATTTCTTGATTTCATCAACTAAGATTTATAAACTAATGGATACTTATAAGTCAAGAAGTTAGAAAAATGAAATCTACTGAACATACGAAATCAATT
>JAUUVJ010000154.1 GCA_030589605.1 Candidatus Hodarchaeota archaeon
TCAAAATTCAAATCGGGATATTTTCCTTTTCTAGGTGCTATCTCTGCTAATGATTCTAATTTTATTGCAGGTTCTCCCTCATATGTACGAGATTTAGATGCTCCTAACAAGACACTTATAGTATCTAACAACCTTCCACAACTTGAGGTTAAGTTAAATCCTTCAGTTGATTTTTTATCAACCATTTTTGTCAATTGATTACATATATACTCAAAATTTGGAGTATTTGGAATCCATGAAAGCCAAGGTATCTTTTGGAATGTATTCTTCAAATGATCAGGAGAATAACTAGCTAAAAGGGAAGAGAGTAGAACTCTGTAAGGATTTTTCACCGCTTGATCACCTCCAAGAAGAATTTGATTTTCTAAATGACCAATTCTCTTATAATTCGAATAACTACCCATCAAGATTTCTCCTCCCCAAATGTGGTTATCTTCTCCATATCCAGTTCCATCTAATGCAACACAGATGATTTCTTCTTCCGAGTCAATTCCATTATCTAATGCTAAAGCTCCTAAATGAGCGAAATGGTGTTGAAATTGATAAAAGGGAATTTCTAACTCTGTTGCAATGCTTTTTCCCAATAATGTTGTTTGAAATTGAGGATGTAAATCAGAACATACGCCATCTAAGTTTTTTATTCCAAGTAATTCTTTCATATGTTTGATTGTTTGATTAAAGAAATCAATGTTCTCTATTGTTGTCATATGACCAATATGCTGGGTGGGAAAACATCGTTTTCGTATTCCTAATGCTCCAACATTGTACATTTCTGCTCCCAAAGCCAGAACTGTCGGAGATTGCGACTTCCAAGGTAATTGAATTGGTTCTGGAACGTAACCTCTACTTCTACGTATTAATAAAGAATCTATAAAGCTATCAGAAGAATGAACCCGTAAAACACTATCATCCGCTCTTTGGTAGATTTCTCGGTCATGAAGGAGAAAATAATCAGCGATCGATGATAAATGGGATATTATATTCTCATTTTTGATCAACATAGGGATATTACTTGGGTTTGCAGATGTCATGATAAGAGCTGGATCTTTTAGATTCTCTGTAAGTAAATAATGAATCCCAGCATAAGGGAGCATTACGCCAATATTATGGAGTTTAGGGGAAATAAGTTGAGATAAGGAATAATTATTACTCTTATTAAGAAGAACTATTGGTCTTACAAGAGATTGGAGATACTTCGCTTCAATGGTGTTATAATCAGCAAATTTTTTAACTTTATTTAGATCATATGACATAACTGCAAAAGGTTTATCACCTCTAGCACCTTTCCAGCTTCTTAATTGTTGGATAGGATCATCAAGTAATGTTCCACAAGCAAGGTGAGTTCCCCCTATTCCCTTTATAGCAATTATCTTCTTTTCATTTAGAATTTTTACAACATCAAACCAATTCTTTTTGAAATCTTCTTTACTAAGAATTATGTTTCCAACGTTGTCTACAAGATAGTACCTTGGGCCACAAATCCAACAACATGTGGTTTGTGCGTGAAATCGACGATCTTTCGGATTAGTGTATTCTGAAAGACATTCAGGACATAAAGGAAATTTTCTCATTACTGTTCTTGGTCTATCATAAGGGAGAGAAGAAATAACTGTGTATCTAGGCCCACAATCCACACATGATGTAAAGGGATAATTTTTCCTTCTTGGATCAGTTTTCATTTCAGATAAACATTTATTACAGATCGGTAAATCTGGAGGAATATATGAACCCATTGATCCCCTAGAAAGTGAGCTTTCTGCGATATGAAATTTATCAAAATTTATATCTTGATTTACTACTGGACTGAAATCTACTTCAAAAATATTAAATTTTGCGAGAGTCGGTTTTTGAGACTTTAAATTAGATATAAATGCATTAATCTGTTCCTTATTGCCCTTAACTTGAATTTCAACACCAGCATCACCCCTATTTAAAACATAACCCTTCAAGTTAAAATTAACAGCTGTGTTATACACGAAAGGCCTAAAGCCAATTCCTTGAACAACACCATTGATCAATATCTTGCAATACACAGATTTCTCACAGGTTCAGCAAAAAAAACCAATACTATTATGTTTAACTTATCGAATTTCAAGGAAAAAAGAAAAAAAATACATTTCTCTCGAAATACAGGAATAGGTTTTGATATCAATTCTTCAGATAATAAGATTTTTATTAGAATTAAAAGAAGGTTGATGCAATTAAGATGATGGATGATTGATTCAAAAATGTGTTTAGCAATTCCAGCTCAAATAATGAAAATCATTGATGAAAGTCTTGTTGTAGCAGATTTTGGAAGAGGTGTTCAGAGAGAAGTCAGTATTGCATTGATGGGAGAAGAAATGAAACTTGGGGATTGGATCATAATCCATACAGGTTATGCTGTTTCGAAAATGGATCCAGAAGACGCTAAGGAAACTCTTGCCTTATGGGAAGAAATATGGAGTCAAGAAGAAAAAGAATCTTCAGTTGTGGATGAATAATTTCAAAGAATTAGCACACTCGTGGGATTGGTTCTCCTACTGGTTTGTCAAGAACTCTATGTCCACCAATTTTTGTTTTCAGAAATATGTTACCTATCCTTTCTTCTTTTGCTTTACCAATTATCGATGAATTAAGACCTAGATCGGTAGATTTTAGTATTTTGAGTACTTCTTCTACATCATCAGGATGAATTGCAATGATCGCTTTTCCTTCACAGGATACATTTAGAGGATCGATTCCAAAAATTTCAGAAAGTACTCGAACGTCTTCAGAAATTGGTATTTTAGATTCATCAAGCCATATAGATACAGGAGATTTTGAAACCCATTCTGATAATACCCCTGCCAGACCTCCACGTGTGGGATCCTTCATAGCATGAATTCGATATTTCAAAATTGGTTCAATTACTGAAGTTAGGGAGGCGACATCAGAGTTTAGCTTTGTTTCAAATTCGATACCTTCGCGACTAGCTAACATTGCGAAACCATGGTCTCCTAATGTTCCAGTTGAAATTATACCATCACCAGGTTGGATTGAGCTGTCAGTAATTCTTCTTCCTGCAGTAACTAATCCGATTCCTGTGGTATTAATGAGAATTTCAACACCCTCCATTGATTTATGAGGCATTACTTTAGTATCCCCTGCTACAATACCAATATTATCTCTTGTAGTAATTTCAACTATTGTATCTATGATTTTCCCTAATTGTTCAAATTGAAAGCCTTCCTTAATAATTAAAGCAAGAGTAAAAGCAATCGGTTTGGAACCCATCATCAATAAATCATTTATCGTTCCTGATGCAGCTAAAGTTCCAATGTTTCCTCCTCGAAAGAAAAGAGGAGAAACGGTATATGAGTCTGTTGTCATAACTAGATCCATTGAAGATGAATTTAAAGGAATAATTGCCCCATCATCAAAAGATTCAACTCCTATTCCATTCTTTGAAATTCGTTTGATCTTTATTCGATCTGTTATAAACTTTAGTAAAATATCCATCTTTTTACCACCCATACCCATGTCAAGTTCGACAATTCTATTATTTATTTCATTATCTTGCATGATTAATGACCTAATTAATTGGTAATAGTGAATATTTTACCTCTATTATTAATAATTGAAGAATAAAGCCTAATTTTGAATACTTGACAATAAAGAAAACCTCTATTAATAATTGGTTTCTAAATGAAATAGCAATGAGCTAATAATACAGATAAAAATGCAAAACATTTATGCAAATTACAGAGGAGAACGGTATCGAATGTCGATTAAATCATATGATCTGATATATTATAACGCTAATGTTATAACACTTGACCCAAATAATGAAAAAGCTGAAATGATTGGAATTATAGGAGATAAATTTAGTTTCGTGGGTAAATTCGACGCTAAGTTAGTAAATAACGCGAAAAACGCAATCGACATTAATGGAAAAACGATAATTCCAGGTTTTATCGATCTTCATACTCATCTGTATAAAGAATCTCATCTAATTCACATTGATCTAGGATCATTTAAGACATACAAAGATGCAATTAAAAGATTAGAAAAAGAAGTAAAATCGAAAGAAAAAAAAGAATGGATTTTTGCGAATAATTGGGATGAATCAAAATGGGAGGATGAAAAGGTGTTCTTGAAAAAAGGGGATCTTGATGCAATAAGTCCAGATAATCCTGTTTATGCGAGTCGAGAAGATGGACACTTGGTTTCAGTTAATTCTCGAGCTCTGGAGCTTTTACCTTTAGAAGAATCTCATCTTGGTATTGTTAGAGACTCAAATGGGGTTCCAACTGGGATATTAAAAGATGTTTGGTTAGACCTTTCTCCTTATTACAAAAAACTGATTCCAAAGAGTATTGAAAAGTCAACACAGATTGCAGCGTCAAAAGGAATTACTTCTGCTGTAGACAATTTATCAATAATGCCTGAAGGACAAAAAAATACCATGAATGCCTATTTTAATGTGGATTTAGCAAATAAACTATCAGTAAGAGTTTTCCTTAATCCAACTCGTGAATTGATGAATGAATTTGTTAGATTAGGTATTCCACAGAATTGGGGTTCTTCTAAACTAAGATTTTCTGCGTTTAAAGGTTTCTTCGACGGATCAATAGCAGCCTATACAGCTTTACTTGATTTTCCATATCATGAAACAAAAGAATATGGCGATATATTTCTAAATGAGGAAGAACTTGTAAATCAAATTACCACAGCAGAACAAAATGATTATACTATATGCATTCATGCAATTGGGAAACAAGCAATTGAAAGGCTTTTAAATTGTTATGAAAAAGGTATTAAAAATGCAGGGAATAGTACTTCAACACGTCATCATCGGATTGAACATGCTGAGATGGTTGATGATACATCAATTGAAAAAGCAAAAGAACTCGGTATACTTCTTTCAATGCAACCGAATTTTCTTAAATGGGAGTATCCTGGTGAACTTTATGAAAATCGTTTAGGAAAAGACCATTATCAAAAACTAAATCACTTTGCAGTAATTCTAGAGCATGGCATGAAGTTAAACTTTGGTTCAGATAATATGCCCTTATCTCCTCTATTTGGAATAAAGATGGCGTGTAGTTTTCCATCCTCTGATATAAAAATTCCTTTAGAAGAAGCTTTAAAATCTTACACAATTAATAATGCGGAAGCTTTGTTTATGCAATCAGAGTTGGGAAGTATTTCAGAAGGGAAATATGCTGATTTCGTAATTTTATCCAAATCCATTTATGAGATTCCAATCTCTGAAATATCGGATGATCTCATCGAAAAAACAATAGTAGGGGGAAATCAAGTCTATATCAAGAATGAAATCTAAAATTTTAGGTCTTGTAGAAAGGCTATTCTTTTCCGTTAATTCTTAAAAAGTGATACATATGGCTTCAAATTCTCGTGTTCTTTGTACACATAAAATACCTGATGTAGGAATGAAAATACTAAAGAAAAATCTAGATGTTATAATATTAGATGAGAAGCTGCCTATTGAAGCTCAATTAGTTGATATTCTTCCAACAGTGGATTATTTGATTTCATTATTATCTGTTCCAATTACTGAAGAATTGATAAATTCAGCTACTTCGCTTAAAGGTATAGCTAATTATGCTGTTGGTTATAATAACATTGATATTAAATCTGCTCTGAAAAAAGGGATATTAGTTACCAACACCCCTGATGTTTTAACCAATGCTACTGCAGATATAGTGTGGGGTTTAATTCTCTCTGTAACTAGGAGGATAATTGAAGGAGATACTGTATGTCGGAAAAATGAATATTCTGGATGGTTACCAGAATATTTATTGGGTTTTGAAGTGACAGGTAAGACGTTAGGAATAATTGGTGCCGGAAGGATAGGAACCGCTGTAGGTAAACGTGCTGTTGGGTTCGATATGAAAGTTATCTATCATTCACGATCAAGAAAAATGGATATTGAGAAGAAATATGGATTTTGCTACCGTTTACAGTTAGATGACCTTCTCAAATAAGCTGATGTGATAAGTCTAAATATTCCATACAACACTGAAACTCATCATTTAATATCTGAAAGAGAATTATCTTTAATGAAACCAACCGCATACTTGATTAATACAGCACGTGGAAAAAATATAGTAGAAAGTGATCTTATTGATGCATTAAAGAATGGAAAACTAGCAGGAGCGGGATTAGATGTTTTTTATAATGAACCTGATATATCTGAGGAATTAAGTAAATTATCAAACGTGGTTTTAACTCCTCATATCGGTTCTGCAACAACTCAAGCTAGAGATGCAATGGCTGTAATGGTAGCTGAAAATATATTAGCAATTGAGAGAGGAAACCAACCTCCTAATCTCATACCTGAAATGAGATAAATAAATAAAAATCCTGTACTATCAATCAATTTAAATGACCAGTACAAAAAGAAAAGGGAGGAAGAGAGAGTTATTGGGTCTGTGATAACTCTCCTTTACAATAAGGACATAGTGTTATTCCAGTTTTTGTGATATCTTCATAACAATCCCCACAAATTCGACGAGAACATTGTTCACATTCGTACGCGGATTCTGTAGAAGGGTGTTTTTCATTGTCTAATTGACAGAAGAAAGATATTCGCTCATCAGGGAAATAAATATAAGGTTTTGCTTCTTGCTCTATTTTAGCACCGCAATTCTTACAGAAATGACTTCCTGATTTGATGAAGGTACCACAGCTACTACAATTTTTCGATTTAGCTGGAGTAGTAACGGTAGATAGCCCGTACTCTCGCCCTACACGTTTAGCTCCACAGTTTGTACAATATACCTCTCCTGATTTGTAAGTATAGTTACATCGATGACATTTAATTTTAGTATCAGGTACAATGGTTGTTTTTGTAGGAGAGGCGGGTATTTCAGTTGTGGTAGGTGTTACAGGGGTTTCAGTTGTAGTTGATGGAGTTGGTGGTGTTTCTTCGGGTTTTGTTTTCTTCGATGTTATTCGCTGAATAATTGCTATCACTAGAAGAAGGACGATCAAACCTGCTATAATCAATAGAATTGGTCTAAACTCAGTCCATTTATCTTGATGATATGTTTCATCTAGTTGAAATGATACGTCAAAAGTGATTTCAACGGATTCAGCTGGGTTCACAAATGGATCAAAATATACGAAAAAGTACCAAGTTCCATCATGAGGAACAGTAAAAGTTGATTGGGAGACAGATTCAACATTTTCGAAAATAATATCTGCATCACTAAAATCATGGACACCTACAGCTGTAAAATCTACGTCATAACTGATACCTATTGGATTGGATCCTGAATTATACCATACAAGATACCAATCTTGAGCATGAGGAATAATATAATTGAAATTTCCTCCAGTTGATGATGCATCATAAATAGTTGGGTAAATAGTTTCCCAATTATTCCAACGGTTCAGATCATTAGCATCTGCTATGAAAAATTCGATATTACCACCTGTAGTTGTAAATGTTACATCTAAAGAGGAATCTGGTTTCAAAAAAAACCCTAAGTACTGATAATCATGATCACCCTGAACAGTAAGAGTACCATTATGATTCCCTGTAATAGTTTGCGTTGTGGGAAAATCTTCAAATGGTTCATCCCAGATAATAAAAGTTACGCTACTATAGGCATCTACCAATTGATATTGTATTTCTTGTCCACTTTTCATTGATTCTTTTTCATACCAATATTCATTGAAAGACAAAATTTGAGTGTCAGAGTAATTAACGATACCCTCTGAGGAAGCGTTGGTAAAGGGAAAAGGAATAACTGCTGTTGTAATAATTGGTAGAATGATTAACAATGCAATAATACCTAAAATTGCTCCACCACCCCAATAAACTGGACCATAATACCAAGAACGATAAGGATAACCCCACCACCAGTTCCAATGCCACCAACGTCTATACCATGGGCGATAATAACCACCCCAATATCGACGTCGCCCATAATGACTTCTTCGATGGGATGAAGATCGTGGAGATCGCGAAACAGTTCGTCTAGAGCCAGTTCGGCCAAAAGGACGTCCAGAAGATCTTACACTACCGGAACGATAACTACGACTTCCTCCACGGAAACCCCCACCACGGAATCCACCGCCACCAAAACCCCCACCACGGAATCCACCGCCACCACCACGAGGCATAAAATTCTATTCCTCCTTTGGCGCGGGTGAAGATTGTTCACGGAAGAGGAAATCACGAGATACAGCTGCAATTAAGCATATAATAGCTAAACTGCTGAGTAATAACCCGCTAATGTCAAAGTTTATCTGAGTAGTTGAGACTCGTAAAGCTCCACCCATTACAAATAATAGAAACAAGCTCCACACAATAAGGATGTTAGCTATGCCAATTACGAACCCAATTGATTGCCAATTACGTTTTAATTTCACTCGCTGGTAATCAGCATAAGCCCATTGAAATATTGCGAAAGCACTGAAAAGTCCAAGAATTAAGAATATTATTCCATATACAGTTAGCAATAACCAAATACCCTGGAAATCCAAGTATCTAAACAAAAATCCACCGCCACGTGCTTCAAACAAATAATAAATGGCGGTTACTCCAGGTCTTCCTGCTACAGGAGCGCTTAAGAATCCAGAAATACCAATTAGTGGGCTTAAAATTCCAA
>JAUUVJ010000097.1 GCA_030589605.1 Candidatus Hodarchaeota archaeon
AATCAAGAGCCTTATGATGATTTTTCAGAGATTCCTTGAATTGCCCTAGAAAAACATATACATTCCCAATATTGTGATAAATTTTCGAAAGGCCTAATTTATGGTTAGCTAATTTGAATGAGTTTTTAGCATTCTTATAATGAGTTAGAGCTTCTTCATATCGTTGATGTATTCTATATATTTTTCCTAAAAGATTTTCTACATCCCCTATTAATACATGATCAGATTTATTCTCAACTAATGGTAATAATTTTTCTCCTATTCCTTTTGCTTTCGAAAATTCTCTAATAGAATAATAAGTTTCTGCTAATTTAAGCTCTAAATGATATATTTCCTCCTCCTTTTCTGTTTTAGCTATTTCTTGTTCTAATAGAGTGATAATATTATGATAGTTTCCTGTACGGGTAAATTCTCTGATTTTATCTGTAATATCATTCATTTTCTTCATTATTCGCGGATTTTTCACTTGTTGAAAAATATTCTTCTTAGTTTTTTACATCAATTTCCTTTAAGCTAGCTAAGCATCAGAAATATAGTTTTTTAAAATTAAAATGTGAAAGAAAAAAAGAGAGAAAGGATTTTTCATCTATCGACGATAACTACTGTTCCGGCAATGTGATCTGCAATTCTCCGACCATCTGCATCTATGAAGGCATAGAGATAACAACAAGCGCCATCTAAACATCCACATAAACAATTTCGAATACATGATTGACCGACCGTTGCTGGTGCGCCTGTTTGGAAGTCAATAACCCTCATATTCATAACACCTTTTCCAACAGACTGGCCTTCTCTCATGGAATCTTTAAATATGTTATAACAAGGGCAGAATTCGTTAATGAAATTGTCTATAATTAATGCAATACATCTTTCGAGCATCGCATCTTTTGTATTCATGGAAGGATGGTATGGTTTTGGAGCATATTGATAAGGTCGTTGTACGTAATCCCCTCTTTGATAAGAAGGCTGTGCTGGTGACGGAGGAGCTTTCCAACTAGGTACCCCTTTTACTGGTTCTGTTCGTTCTGGTAACTTTTTTCCACAACCCAAACAATAAATTGAATCTGGATCTACTTCTTCTCCACAAAATGGACAATATTTTGGCATATCTAACATCTCAGCTGAATCAAAATGATATAATTTATAATGACCAAATAGAAAGCTAATACCTTTAAAAGGCTTTTTTCAGCGGAAATAAGTAAATTATTAGCTAAGATATATTTACTTAAATCTATGGCAACGCCTTTAATTTCATTTTTTCCTGAAACTTAAGGTATATTAAGATCGGAAAGACTATTTATTTATCTATCAACGATAACTACTGTTCCAGCAATGTGATCTGCGATTCTCCGACCATCTGAATCAACTAATATTGATAAATAACAACAGAAGCTATCTACAAATCCACATAAGCAATTTAGAATACATGATTGGCCAATGGTGGCAGGCATACCAGTTTGGTAATCTATTACTCGTAAATTGAGCATTCCTTTACCAAACGATTGCCAGATCGGATACCATCTTTTAAAATGGGATAAATACAACCGATATACATAAAACAGGAAAAAAAGCTTGCAATAAAACTATCAATAACACTAGCAAAACAACGTTCCACACAGGGTGCTTTCATCGAGGGATGGTAAGGTCTTGGTTGGAAACGTGGAGTTGGAGTATATCCATATGTAGGTTGACTTTGATAAGAAGGTCGTGTTGTTGGTACAGGATCTTGCCAACTAGGTACCCCTTTTACTGGTTCTGTTCGCTCTGGTAACTTTTTACCACAAACCAAGCAATAATTGAATATTCATCTGTTTGATCACCACAAAATGGACAATATTTTGTCATAGCTAACGTCTCCTTCTTATTTTACATTGAATCTTTTCCTACAGCAAAATAGAAAATTGAAGTATATAAAATAATTTCACAAGCATTCGATACTTTTAGAAATTGGAATTATTGCTAATAATGAGAGAAAACTTTTTTTCTGTAGGAATATTTTTTAGAACGTACTTACTAATCTCTTTTTCCTAAATAAATTAGAATTAATTTAAGTGTAGAGTATAATGTGACCAATATGTCAGATAGGCTAAGATTTAAACGCCCTCGATTCGTTGATGTAACCTTAGAGACTGAACGTCTCAAAGAACTTGATCATTTCTGGATTACAATGGATCATTGCAAAGATCTAAGATTATGGCGATTTGCCTGGGTATCTGATGATGAATCAGGAGAATATATTCCAAAAGGCCCCTCCGCTCGCTTTAATGAACCGATTCTTTTGATCCATGGTTATGGAACATCACATACTATCTTTAACTGGTTTGCGAGGGAATTATGGTATGCTGGATTTCGTTTTTTATTTGCTATCGATTGTGATGAAGCTTCAGAGTTATTAGCTGAGTCTAAATACCTTGATAAAGTAGTGAACGAGATTCGGGAAATAACAACTGCTGAAAGAATTTCAATCGTCGCACATTCTTCAGGAGGTATCACAGCAAGATATTATACAAAGTTTACCCTTGGTGCAGATCGTCATATCCGTATTCTCGCAATGATTAGCGCTCCACATGATAAAACTCAATTCCTTAAACATCTTCAAACAACACAGATGGAAAAATCAGAAATCCTTCGAGCCTTAGATTATCTAGAAGATATCAACTCGACATTGACAGAAAAGGAATTATACCATCTTACCCAAATTAATGTTGGAGGTAGTGCTTGGACTTATAAGAGCACTCTAGGTAGGAAATTGCGATTCATTCCTATCTCTGATGCGATAAATATCGCCATCAGTACAATCCATCTCAGAGTACACAAACATAAAGCTACTTATGCAACACTCCGACATTTTTTAGTACCAAGTGTTGCAGTATTTAAAATCCGATTATTAACCATTCAAAACCTGTTCAATCCCTTAATGTTTCGGATTCATTATCGAGGACATATTACTCAAAAATACCCTCAACATGGTATTATTCGTATTCCGACAGATCACAAAGGTCCATATATCCCTGAAGCTCCTGTCATTATATATACTCAATTTTTTTCATTAGAAAAAACAGAGGAAGTTAAACCAAAAATTGTTATCTATCTGTTCAGTAAACAGCATTTAACACAAAAAAGAATTGGTAAATTAGAAATAAATCTTGAATATAAAGAATTACCAGATGTAACATATGCTACTTTAGAAGGAAAATCTGATGAAAGAGTAGATTTAGCAATTTATAGTTATATTCCTTAAAGGTTTGGTGGAGGTTTGGTGGAAATGAGTATTAAGGAAAAAATTAAGACCGCTGCGAGTATAATTCATTCATCAAATTATATAGTGGTATTTTCAGGTGCTGGAATGAGTACTGAATCTGGTATTCCTGATTTCAGAAGTCCAGGTGGATTGTGGAGCAAGTATGATCCTGGAGAATATGCGGAATATTCAGCATTTCTTTCTCATCCAGAAAAATTTTGGACTATGCATAAGGAATTATCACAAACGGTACTAGAAGCTAGCCCAAATCTCGGCCATAAATCGTTAGTAACTTTAGAGAAAGAATATCGAAAACTAAAAGCAATAATAACTCAGAATATAGATTTCCTTCATAGTAGAGCAGGAAATAGCAATGTATTAGAACTCCATGGATCTGGCCAAACAGCTTGTTGTTTAAGCTGCGGAACTGAATTTTACTATACTGATATTCAGAAACAACTAGATGAAGGTAAAGAAGTTCCCAAGTGTCCTAAATGTGAGGGATTGATTAAACCCAATGTTGTACTATTTGGTGAATCGTTACCTTCTAATGTTTTTCAACAAGCAATAGCTGAAATATCATCTGCAGACTTACTAATAATAATTGGAAGCAGTTTGACTGTATACCCTGCAGCATCATTACCTTCAATGGCATTAGATACTGGTGCAAGGATAATAATAATCAATGATGAAGCAACAATGATGGATCACCAAGCAGATGTTGCCATCCATGGGAAAGCAGGTGTAATTCTACCTCTGATTTTAGAAGAATTAAGAAATATTGACTCTTAATCAAATAATTTGGGGTTATCTTGTTGTAGGATTTATTGTTCAGGTTAGTTATTTTTGGTTGAGATGTTTATTTAATCAACTATTTTTTTATCCATCAGAAATTCTTGTTCGATACGTTCGTAATAGTTTCGTATTCCTTTAGAAATTCTATATCCATTTTTTTGATAAAAGAAGAGAGCTTTTTCATTTTTGTAATGAACTTGCAACTCAAACAATTCAATTCCAAACATAGTACCAAGTTTTTCTTCTAGCGCAGATAGCAGTTCAGCTCCAATATTGTTTCTTTGAAGTTCTGGATCAACAATTATTAAGACGATTCTACCTAAATTAGTTTTATCTTGATCTCTTTCGCCGATTGCACATCCAGCTATCTTACCATTTCTTTCTTGAATTAAATTTGCTGTTAGGGATATGTATTTTGCAGAATTGAGTATGTTAAAGAGAATTGATGAACCATACTGTAAATGAGCTTCAAAACAAAGTTTTTCCATGCTAGCGATAGTATCAACATCACTAGGATTGCTTGCTCTGATTTTTATCATCATTTTCTTTGTAACACTCGTACTTCAAATGAATATCTTAATAACAAAATTTAAACTTAAAAAATCAATAAATTCAAGAATATCGCAAAATAATCAGAGAAAGTTATAATGAGATATGAAAGTATTAATATTTTTAATAAAGTGGTTATGTTATGGTTGCTCAAAAACTTGCAACGTTGGCTTATATTGTTTACCAAAATGAGGTTCTTTTGTTATACCGAAATAAAAAAGAAAACGATTTTCACCAAGGAAAGTTTGTAGGAATTGGAGGCCGACTTGAACCTGGAGAAACACCTTTAGAATGTATCATACGTGAGTTACAAGAGGAAACAGGATACAGAGTTTCTTCTGATGAGCTTGAGTTTCGAGGATATATTTATTTTGATGAAGTATCAAGAGATAAAACAAATCAAGATCTTCCTGCTTTTAATTGGTTAGTTTTTCTTTATTATATACGTGTAAACAATAAAATTGATTTTGATAACAAAGAAGGAGATTTATTTTGGTTTAACATGGATAATATTCCGTATGATCGAATGTGGAGTGGAGACAAGATCTTTACTCCCAAGGTCTTATTTACCAAAGATTTTTTAGAAGCGAAATTCCTTTACAATGGAGAAGAAATCGTAAATTGGACCTTTGGAAGAGATTAAGATAATTTTATTTATATTGAACAGAGTAATTTAATGTGGATGGACTAGTTTAATACCACGGTCAAGATTATTTATCTGGTTACTTAAAAAAGGTTTTCCACTCAGGATTTTCTTTTCCAAATTCACTAGGGTTCCATTACTCGGAAAAATTGTGGATTATATGCTGTTTCATGAAGCTGAGATAATTTATCTACCTAAAGATGATGTAACAACTATTCAGGTTAATCAAACTGTTGATCAGAAAGGAGATATGGTAGTTCCTTCGGATATTCTGAAGCATTTCATTGAGGAAGCAAATTATCATTGGATAATGGATTGGTGTATTTGCCGCTCTTCTTCAAAATGTGAACACTACCCGATTGAACTTGGGTGCCTATTCTTGGGAGAAGCTGCTATGAGAATTGATCCAAAGTTAGGAAGGAAAGTGACGAAAGAAGAAGCATTAGAGCATGTTGAAAAATGTCGCGAAGCTGGTTTAGTTCAATTTATAGGTAGGGATAAATTGGATACGCATACTATAATCCTACTAAAAATTGTACGAAAGACAATTAAAGGAGGAAAATCGCTGGCATGCGGACAGCGAGGGAAAAATCAATCAGGAAGAGGGGAAGAAAGAGCACGAACGCGAATAAGACAAGCAGCATTAAAGTGAGTATTGACCAAAGAACCACAGGAAGGACAAGGAGCAAAATCATATTCTGAAGAAGAACGAGAAAGACGACCAGGAGGAGAAGAAGGACAACCAACATGAAGACCAGAACTAGTATAAGCAGGATTGACAGATCGAAGAGAAACAGACTGGTCAGAAAAATGATTGACCAAAAGGACAGCACGAGTGAAAAGGTCAAGACCATCAGGCATGGAAAGAATGGCTTTAGCCAAGGGACCAGAAGTACCACGAGCAGAAAGAGAAAGAGACTCAACTCCTAGAACAGCACAGTTGGTCTGAAAAAGCGCAAGAGAAACCAAACGACTACAGGAACGATGGATCTCCCGAAGAAGACGCTTACGACGTGCATAGACAAAAGACAATTCCAAAGAGTATTTAGAAAGGCGACGACGAATAAAAGGTGAAGATTTTTTATTATGATAGCTTTTCCATCGAGAAATACACCGCTGTAATGAAGCGATGACCTTTTCCAAATGTAAACACCTATCCATAATGATTATAAGATCAGAAGGTAAGACAATATCTTCAGAAAAGGCGAGAATAAAAGGACCAATACGATTAATGTCTATACCCAGACCAGGACTACCGGAAAGAGAAGAATTAATCGTTAAAGAGCTATTTTTCATAAAATTTGTGCTTAAAAACATCCAATATTGACCAATAAAGACAAAATCGGCTACAAGCTTACTACTAGGCCCAGTTGAACTGCGTAAGACCAATAATTGAAGCTTGGCACCATTGGCTAAATACTGACACAATTTCTTGGAAAAAATGATAGTCGCAGTCAAAGCTTTTTTTCGATGACGAGGAGGCCAAATACTGATAGTAAATGATCCCTTAGTTTGTGCTAAGGTAGTCATCACTGTACTACTGCCAGGACGACCAACAACATACTTACTACCCATCAATAGACTGAGCGGGATTAATTTATGCTTATTATTACTATTATTATTATTATTCTTTTTTTTCTTTTTTTTCTTTTCTTTTCGAAAGGGTTTCACTACCATGTGTTCAGAAATGAGGATGTCTTGATCAATCAACTTTTTGACAACAGCACCATTATTTAAGTAAGGTGCCAGTGCATGTACTAAGATTCCTCGAATCACTGACAAATAACTATGTTTTTTTATCTTTTTATTTTCTTCTAGGCTTAACCAGTCCTCTACACTACAGGTAAACACTTTCAATGCGTTCCAACGTGAAGTACAGTCAGGACCACCAGTGTTCCATGCAGTGATCCAGCGAATTAGACCTTCAGAGACAACTAAGCGCTGTTTGTGAACCAATTTTAGTTTTTTGACAAAAGCCTTTTGGTTTGATGAGAGCTCCTCTTCAGACTTAAATTGCTGCAAGATGGTCTCTTGAAATTCGGTAATAGCTGTTACTATTTGTGATCTAGAGAGTGAGGGAAGGGGTGCTAATAACCGATGTTCCTTGGGTAGATATGTGTCAGCGGTCCGTCTCGCTGAATGGATCAAATTGCGACTATAGTCATAAGCTATTGATAATTGGTGTTGTAAGACCCATTCCAGATAGGGCGTGCGACCAAAGATTAGCCACTCTATAGCTGCCATTGGTTTCTCTTTCAAGTGCTCAATAAAGGTGTTAATCTTTTCTTCTCTATCTTTTGTCCCTTTGACCGCATTTAGCATCGCTAGATAAGCTACTTGTCCTAGATTACTTCTATCATTAAACTCCTTCGCTAGTACAGCAGCTCCTTTGATTCCTTTGAGTCGTGGTTGAGCTCGAATGAGTTCTAGTGATCGGTCTACTTTTTCTTCGGTGATTTTTTCTTCTATTTGTCGTTGTAAGTTCGTTATTATGTTATTAGCCTGTTTTTCGTGTGCTTTTCTTTCTTTGGCGTCTTTTCCTTCAAATCGCAATCCGGTTGTATATGTCCTAGTTACTTTTGTTGTTAGTGAGGTTGGATGACTAGAAGACATTAATATATGAGTTGTTTTGCTCATTTATATTCGTTCTTATGACCCCCCATCGTCATTCCTTTACTAACTTTGTTTGTTTCCCTCTTCTTGACCGATAGAGCTTTCCAGCAAAGCTTGTCAATACTGCTAGGACGTCTTCAACCAACTGTTCTTGTAGCGATTGTTGCTGTTTGTCGTTATGAGTTATTATTATTTGTGCTGAAAATAATGAACAGATTGTTTCTAATAACTTTGTTCCAAAATTTGTCAGTCCGTCCTGATAACTAGCTATTACCATCATTGGTTGTATTATTGGTAACTCTTGTATTAGTTTTAACAGTCCCTTTCTTTTATCACTCAGTCCTGATCCCACATCAGCATATTGCTTTATTATTTTCCACCCTTGTTTATGCACATATGCTTCTAGATGCTCTATTTGCCTCTGTAGGTCTTTTCGCTGTTTACTACTACTTACACGTGCATAGGTCACTACTCGTACCTTTTTATCTTTTTCTTCCTTCTTTGCTGCTAATTTTCCTACTTTTTGCATTAATTTGTTAATATTGTATCTTCTATGCCCTCCTTCTGTCCTATAATCTGCCTTCAATTGTTTTTTTCTGTCCCATCCTCTTAATGTGCTTGTTGATACTCCCATCATTCTTGCTGCTTTTCCTATTCTTACATACAACTTTTTTTCTTCCTTTTCCCTCCCTTGTACAATTTTTCCTAATATTTTTTCATCTGAGAGCTTACGGTATGGCTTAAAATTGGTCCTGGGGAAAAACTATTAACTGTGTGTAATTGTTGTGAATGTTGTTGTTTGTGGAAAATACTTCCTCATGTATCGAAAAAGATCTCCTCTAGAGTATCAAAAATGCTTGGGGTTCGTATCACTGTTGGAGATGCTTGTATTGGTTGTGATACTTGTCAAAATATTTGTTTTGTTAAAGCGATAACACTTATCGATAAAAAAGCTGTAATTAGTGATTCTTGTCTGGGTTGTGGTCGGTGTGTTTCAGTATGCCCTCAGAAAGCAATTAAAATAAGTGTAGAAGGTATAGCTAATTTAGATGAGTCTGTTGATAGAATAAAATCTTTAGTCGATGTTACATAATTATGGAAAGAGACAAGATTTTTCATTTTGATTTTAGTTCATTTCTGATTTTAAAAGATAATTCTACTTCATCGGTAATAATACCATCTACTTTTCTTTTTATTGCATCCTGTATAAATTTTTCATCATTTACAGCATAAGGGTTGATTAAAAATCCCTGCTTTTTTGCTTGTTGAAAAATTCTATGAGTATATAGTTTAAGAAGGATTGTACTTATAACGGGAGTGATAAAAGCATGATTTTTGGGAACAGTGTTATAAAATGGGTGAATGGCGTCACATTTCAATGACTTAGCTATTCGTAATTGTCCACGTGCGAATTGGAAAAGAAGCGCTGTGGGGATATCTGGATGAATAGATTTAATGTCTTGGAGAGGTTTATGGTTAAAGGAAGAGATTATGAGAAAAGAAGGATCTCTTTTAAGAGAATATTGCTCAATTATATCAACCAATTCTTTGGATCCATCGGTTTGAAATTTAATTTCAATATTTAGAATAGTTTTATTCCCAAATAATTCAATGACTTCATTCAAAGTGGGAATGTATATGTCCTCTTTAAGAACTATAGCAGTAAGCTCTTCCTCAGTAAGATCTTTTATTGATTCTTTTCTTCCCAATTTTTCGAGTGTGTTGTCGTGATAACATACAAACTTACGATCAGATGTTAAATGAATATCAAATTCAATACCATCTGCACCATGATTAATAGCAGCTTTAAACGCAGGTATTGTGTTTTCTGGCACTACATTCACTAAATATCCTCTGTGTGCAAGAATTCTAATCATTCAAGTACCTCAGGAAAAATAAGCATATCAAGATTTAATAAAAGCATCGGCTTCTATTAATGTAATAATCAGTAAAAGAGAAAAATATAAACCAGAAAATAAGAATTCTTTAGTTTAACTACCAGGTGCCCCTTCTTCAGGCATAGCTCTAGGAATTTCTACTTCTAAATCATCTAATTCTTTTCTATATCTTCTTGATAGAGGACGAAGTTCGTTTTGACGATATCGATATGTTATATCTGCTTTATTTCCCTTAAGATCGTTCCAAGGTTCAACCAAAACAACATCGTTAACACCAATTCGATATCCTCTTCGAAATCTTCCTGGAATTCGCGCAGTTCGTTTAACATTGTCAGTACACAAGACTTCCATACGTCTTGCTCCTAGATTACGTATAACAACACCTATCACTTCGTATTCATTTGGATATCGTGTACGACGTGTAAAATCAGGTTGAAAATAGCCTTTCCCTTTCCCTTTTCCTTTTTTGGTTTTTTTCCCTTTAGATTTTGATTTTGGACTCATTTATTGATGCCTCTGTTTATATCATCAAATATTTTACCTAATAATCATAATGTACTGAATTCCTAATGAGGAATTAAATTAATCGAATCTGAGGAGCTCTGAGCAACTCAAGTTCAATGTAATACATCGAAGAATAAGTAATACAACTTTGATGTTTCGAACCTATTTTGTATGTTTACTCCCTCAAGTTTCAAGCAATTTTGTTATATTTAACGAGATTCTAGAACTCAATAGGAGCGCAATACATCTTAGATCCGATAGTTCAATCACTAAAAAAAGCATTCAAATATTTTTGGGAATCAAGGATTGGTTTGAACAAAAGGCGATACGATTCATTGATTATCTTAAAACCATGCAGTAGCATAACATTTCTTTTAGGATATATTTTCTTGTTCTTTATTATCGCTAAAACAATCGATACAAAAATTCTAAAATCTCTTTTATTATGTTCATTATTGATAATTAATGACAAAAAAACGATCAAAAAAGAAATTCTTATTCATTGTAGTGGATGGAGGAGATGGGGCTGGAAAGGATACTCAAGCTAGATATATTGCACGGTATTACATACAAAAAGGATACCTAGTTCGGATTAGAAGTCATCCT
>JAUUVJ010000166.1 GCA_030589605.1 Candidatus Hodarchaeota archaeon
CTTACGTCTGAAATATATTCTCCAGTGGTGTTGACATAATCGTTCTTCACATACAGTACAATTCATTGTGCCCTGTTTTTTCTTATAACAATCAAAATTGTTGCACATTGCTATTTTATCACACTGACGACAAAGATTTTCATATTCCTTTGAGGTTACAATTGTTATTGTGTCTTTTTTTTGAGTAATCATACATAATACCTTATTTATTCTCTGTAATGTCTAAATACACGAAAGAAATAGTTAAGTTAATGGAAATGTAACTACTTCCCCCAAGCTTACTTTGTTTCTCTATTCAGACGCATATAAAGATTCTCAATTCTTCTTTTAAGAGTTTTTGATATCGGAGTTCTGATTTGATAATTTTACAATAGAAAGATAGGATTTTAGTAATAAGAAAGAATATTTGTATAAGACGTTCGTGCTAAATAGAGTACAAGATCTTAGGCTTACTTCCCAAAAGTGTAAAAAATAATGCTCCTTTTTTTACTGTTTTTTCATCCCTAACAAATTTATAGTAGCTAATCGTTAAGGAATACACAATCATTTTGTGGGCGTAATGAATGGGATACGACGAATCTAATCATAATCAAGATCCAGAAGACGAAGAACATACAGATCGTCTGGATGTGTCGAGCTTGGATCAATCACTTGAAAGAAAGCCTTCTGTACCTCCAACATCTCTTGATGATGATCAATCATCTAAAGTTAATGAACTAAAAGAACAATTGGAGAAATTAAAGAATCAACTTAGTATCCATCAAGATGAGACTAAAGAAAAAGAATCTTTTCTTGAGGAGCGACTAGCTGAATTACAATCTAAGCTAACGGAGTCAGTTAAATCGTATGAATCAGAAAAACAAGAATTAGAAGAACAAAAACAACTAATAGTTAAAAAAGAATCAGAATTAAAGGAACTTGATGATAAAATTCTCTTTCTTGAGGATGATTTCAAAAATAAACTCCAAGACAATGATGATCATATTAAGAATCTTGAAGAACAACTTAGTAATACGAAATTGAAAATTTCTGAAATCGAAATTCAGAACCAAGAAATTGAAAAGAAGGTACAAGAATCACAAGCCACTGTTGAGAAGCTTCAATTAGAAAATGCAGATATAAATCAAGAAAAAATGGCATATTTAGATCAAATCACAAAATTACAAGAATTCATCCAAACTACAGAGGAAGAAATTAAGGAAATTGAAGCTGGACATCACGAAATTGAAGAACAGCTTAAACTAGAAATAAAGAGAACTGAAGACCGAGCTGGACAGATAAGTGAAGACTTTAACCGTGAAACTACAGGTAGCGTTGCTAGGAACCGTCATATTCGTACAGTTTTACTAGAGTCAGATATAGGAAAAGTTGTATTATTTATTGTTGACTATTTTGAAAATTCTAAAAAACGAGCTCTTGATCTACAAACCCTTGCTTCCGAGGTTGGAATGACACTAATCATTGTAAGATCTCATATGAGAAACCTTCACGGACTTGGAGTATGTAACTTCAATGAAGTGACACGAGAAATCAAACTGATCAAATAATAGAATAGTGATCTGGTTTAGGGTTATTTCTTTTTTGGTTTTTGATTTTTAAGATGAATTGAAAAAATACCGTTGTTACCTGCAATTACTGGTTGTTCAATTGTCCCATTTTCTCCATTGAGGAGTTTTTCAACATTAATATCATAAATTCCTACACTTTGTTCTCGTACAGTTAAGAAATCCATGCCAGCTTTAGATAGATTATCTTTGGGCTTAAAAGTTTGATCCTTTCGCTGTTCATTGGTGAGAATCCGGAATAATCTATGACCACATGTACATCCTCGAAAGACCTCATGAGCGTTTTCTGGGGTCTTTCCACATTTTGCACATCGATATTTCTCTAAAGAAATATCAGAACTAGAGAATGCCACTAAATATCTCCTGATTATACTAAAGCTACTGATAAATTATGATAATTTTGAGGAGCAATCACAGTCATTTTAATGTTTTTTCTTGTGAATATCCCTGAACCACGTATTGGTATAGGATTCATGATTTTGTACCCCAGAAAATTTTCATGATCAATTTGGACCATAGTTTCTTTAATTAATACAGCTTCTTCCTCTGGATTCAAACCACCTTCAAAAACTACAACTCTGTCATCCTTTAGTTTAGAAATGATAAAATCACATTTTTGTCCTGGATTCATCCTTCGAGTTGTGTTTTCTGTAACAAAATCTATTCTTAAATCCATTGTTTAATCTCTCCTACATACTTGCAACAGTGAAAATACTTCCATAAAGATTATCCATACCAGTTCCATCTTTTGCAGAAATTTGAACAATTTCACTCTGAAAAGCTTCTCTTACTAGTTCAGGATCTGATCCTGGTAGATCAGATTTATTTGCTGCAATAATTAGGGGGATTTGTCTAGCTTGTAAATTTCCAAGAACGGTCCAATTAACTTGATCAAAAGGCGCTTCAGATGAATCTACGACTATAATCGCTGCATCCAGATTATCTAGACTTTGTATAGCTTTGATAACACCTCTTGTTGCTTCTTTTGCTCGAGTAATGCTTTCTTGTTTTGAAAGCCCATGGTTTTGAAATTCCCGATAATCAACAGAAGTAGCAATACCTGGAGTATCAACTACTGTTAAATCAAGAGAACTACCCCGTTCTGAAACAACACAATGTTCTAGCGCAACTACTTCACGCGTCTCGTGAGGAATAGGACTTACTACTCCTAATGGCGTACCATTTCCACATTCGCTGGAAATCCTATTAGCTAATGTTGTTTTGCCTGCATTTGGAGCACCTACAATTCCAATTGTCAATTGTTGCTTTCTGGACTTGGCAAAAATTTTGGCTAATATACCCAATTTAAATTATCTCCTTTAATAACTTCCTTTAATAGTAATGTTAAGTTAGTAGAGTTTTAGGAAAAATTCCTTGATATAACCTCATAATATGGAGATAGTACTAGTTATTCCAATTGGACACAGATCTTAAATCAAATGAATAAATTAGCTTTTTACTATTTTTTTTTTCATATCAAACTACATCATCTCAGGTTTAACCTTCAATGATGCATTATTTCATGCTAAAAATCCAAACCTAAGGATGAGCGAAGAAAAAAAGAAGCAGCAAAGTAAAAACATGTCACCTGATGAAAATTGTCTATTATTTTCTCTTACTTTTCCTGATCAAGATAATCTTGAAGATTTGAGATGATAATAGATTCTTGTTTCACTGAACAGTCAGACTTTTACTAATACTTATCCAACTGAATTTGGTTAAAATTGTAATCCAGTGGATCAGAATATATAAATTTGTGTAAAATTCCTGCTACAAGTCTCAAGATCATAATAACCATTAGCATTACAAAAAGAATGACATTAAACTCTAAACTATCATAATCGATATCTCCAAGTCTTAACCATAGATCCATAATGAATCCTGCAGATAAGGAACCTGCAAAAGCACATAATCCTTCTGTGGTTAAGAGCATAGAGTAATATCTTCCTTTAGTATCTTCCGTTGAGCAATCTAGAGAGTAAGCTGCAATACAGGTATCTTCAGCTCCAAAAAATAAACCACCTGGAATATTAACTCCAATTAAAAACAATGGGTTACCAGTTACAAGGCCTAAAGCATAACCTAAAGGAACAATTGCATAACCTACTCGAGATAATGTAATAACAATCTTTTTACCATATTTATCTCCAAATTTTCCTCCATATCTTTGACCAAAACTTCGAGGTAGATGAAAAACTATCCACATAAAAGAAACCATCGACCAAGAATCAGCAACACGAAGAGTCACAAATGGAAATATAGGCCAAGCAGTACTCATTGCAAATTTAAAAAAAGCATCTATTGGTAAAAGACGACGAAAGGGTTCATTTCTATTAATCAATGTTCGCCAACCAGTATGGATTTCCTCTCCAATAGCAGCCTTCTTTTTAGCCTCATATTTTTCTACAAGGAATAAAGAAATGAATATTGTTAAGATAAATATTATTGCAGAGGATATAAATGGAATGAAGAAAACAGGTCTTGTTAATACGTAATTATTTGATCCATCTGTAAAAATCTGTGGAAAAGGAAAAGGACTGGCATCCATTAGAATACCAAGGATAAAAATAAGGAAGACTGAAAAAAATGTACCAATTGCATTAATTTTTCCAATAAAAGAGGCTCGAATCCGCTCAAATGCATAATCTCCAAGAAATGCGTTCCATGCTGGGATAACGCTGAATCCTACTGAGGTTAATATTATAGAAATAATAACTAAGTCCATTGGATTTTGAGAAAATGGTGCAAAGAGCATGCTAATTGCTAAAGTCGAAAAACCGATTGTTAATACAAGCTTTCTTCCTTTAAGATCAGCTAACCAACCCCAAATTGATTGAAACACATTCGAACCCAAGTTTCTTACTGATGTCAAGATTGATTGTTCAAATGGAGAAGCCCCTAAAACAACACCAAAGTAGCTTAAAAAGGTAAATATTGATGATCGGCCAGCAGCCCAACCAATACTTGTCCCCCAAATTGTGATTTTTTCTTTTGTGTTTTCTATAGAGTCGTATCTTGGTTTTTCGTGATTTCTAGGGAAATCTTCTTTTATGTGTTCGAGAGTGTCTTCAGTCATTAATACTATGCTCCGCTAGATAAATATCCACAAATGTGCATAGATATAAAAACCCTCAACTCATAATATAGAATCTACGATTACTATTTGCGGCATTAAACGATCTATCTCCCATTTATTTATAACTACCTCAACTACAATATAAAAAAAAGGAAGATTGAGTTTTACTATTTTATAATAGTCAGTATTCTTTCTGTTTCATAGATTTGAGTTTAAGAATGAAAATTGTTATAGTTCTTACGCGATAGAGTAAATTCTTACTCAGAATGTTTCACTGTAAATTGTTTTTTATATAAATCAGCAAAAATGCCTTCTTTTTTAATTAATTCCTCAAAAGTACCTTTTTCTTCTATTTTTCCAGCTTCCATTACAATTATTCTATCTACCATTCGTACAGTACTTAATCTATGAGCAATTATTATTGAGGTTCTATCTTTGAGTATATTATGCAGACTTTGTTGAATCACTAGTTCTGTATGAGCATCTATAGAAGAAGTTGCTTCATCAAGTATTAGAATTTGTGGATCAGAAATAATAGCACGCGCGAAACAAAGAAGTTGTCGTTCACCCATGGATAACCGGGTACCTCGTTCCCCTACTTGAAAATCAAAACCTTTACTCATAACAAAATCGAAAGCCCCTACTTTCAAAAGTGCTTTTTCTATATCCTCATCAGATACAGTTGGACTACCAAATCTTAGATTTTCTCTTATAGTTCCAGAAAATAGGAAAGAATCCTGTGGTATAATAGCTATCCAGTCTCGGTATTTCTTTAGGTCAAGATCTCGAATATCTGTTCCATCAAGTAATATTTCACCTTGAGTAAAATCATAGAACCGACAAATAAGATTAGTTATTGTCGTTTTACCTGCGCCAGTGTGTCCTACAAAAGCAAAGGTCTTTTTAGCGTCGATTTTGAGATTAAAATCTTTAAGAACAGGCTCTGTGTCTGGTGTATAAGAAAAATTTAGGTTTTTGAATTCAATTGAACCGTTTACACTTTTTAGTACTTTATTATCTCTTGAAACTACACTAGGATTACGATCTAATATATCAAATATTCTCTCTGTTGCAGCCATTGAGGATAATAAATTGTTGTAGAAATTCGAGAGAGTCATAATCGGTTGTGCTAGCCTAGTTAAATAAGATAAAAAGGCTACTAATACTCCAACGCTCAATGAAGCTGTACCAACAGCTACCCCACCTACAAAAAGTACAAGAGCAGTTCCAAATGCAAGAATTATATCCATTATTGGAAACATTACTGCGAAAATAGTCAGAGCTTTAATCCGAGCCAAATAATTTTCAAGATTTAATTCCTGAAACTCTTTAGCCATGAAATCCTCTACTGCGAATGCTTTAGATACAGAAATTCCAGAAATAGCTTCTTGATAATATCCAGTTACTTTAGCTAAAGCTCTACGTGTTTTTTGCCATGCAGTTCTAGCTTTAATTCTGAAAAATACTGTAAATGCAGCTAGAAAAGGAAAGATTAAAAAAACAGTCAATGTGAGCTTTAAATCTAAATATATCAATATGAAAAATAATAACCCTAAAAACATAACATTAACTATAGCATCAATAATTCCTGTAGAGAGGAGGTTTAATAATCGCTCTACATCATTTGTGATCCTTGATATTATTCGACCAACAGCTTCTCTGTCATAAAAATCCATACTTAAATCCTGAAGTTTATAAAAGGCTTCCTGTCTAATTTTTGTAATAATACGAATTCCTGTTAGTGTAGTGTAATAACTCGCAATTACATTTAATGAAAATGAGACAATACCAACTAGAAGGTAAATTAGTGATATAAAACCGAGACCATCTAAATTTCCAGCTAAAATGTAATCATCAATTGCTATAGCTAAGATCAGGGGTTGAAGTACTGAAAGAAATGTAGACAAAAACATCGCTAATAATGCTGTAAAGAATACATAAATGTGAGGTTTAGTATAACTCATCAATCTTTTAAACAGTTCCCAATCGGAATATTCACGTGCTAAATGATCTTTTTGATCTACACCTTTGTTCATAAATATCCCTCCTTTTGATCTACAATTTTTTCAATAGTTAACTTGATATCAACCATCCCTGCTTCCTGAGTTTGCCATAGGAGAGGGTAAATTCTCCCATTCTTCATGAGATCATCATGAGTTCCTTGTTCATAAATTTGACCACGATGAAGTATTATTATTCGATCAACGATTTTCACAGTACTTAATCTCTGAGTAATGAAAATGACGGTATGTTTTTTGTTTGATTTATTCAGATATTTTTCAAAGGCTTTTTGGAAATTATTTTCTGTTAAAATATCTAAACTTGATGTTGCATCATCTAGAATCATAACTGGATAACTATTAAGTAACATTCGTGCAATTGCAATCCGTTGTTTTTGGCCTCCTGAAAGTGTAACTCCTCTTTCTCCAATTATTGTATCTAATCCATTAGGTAAGCTCTCAATAAAATTAGAAAGCTGCGTAATATGAATAACTTCATCAATTTGGTTTACACTAGCTTCGGGAGCTCCAAATGCAATATTTTCACCTATTGTTCTACCAAATAGAAAAGGTTCTTGGTGAACAAAACCGATTATTTTACGAAGTGAATTTAATTGTAAATTACGAACATCTCTGTTATCGATCTTAATAATTCCAGTATTAGCATCATAAAATCTAGGAATTAAACTTATTAATGTACTTTTTCCTGAACCAGTCGGTCCGAGAATGGCTACTTTTTCTCCTGGTTTGATTATCAGAGAAATATTTTCTAAAACTTTTTTTCCATTATACGAAAAGGATACACGATCAAAAATAATTGAAGGAGTTATGTCATTAGTTAAAACTATTGCATCCTTTGTTTCGGGTAATATCGTTCGAGATTCTAATAATTTAAAAACTCGATCACCAGCTGCAGATACTCTTTGATACATGATCATGGAAAAAGCTAAAAATCGTGTTGGCATTGCTAACATAGTAAAATAGGTAAATAGAGTGATTAAGAATCCAGTGCTAATCTCTCCTTCAATAACGAGTGATCCTCCGCTATAAATTAATAGGGTGATCAGAAGATTAACAATTAAAAGTATCATTGGTAAAAAAATAGATCTAATCTTGAATGCATAAGCTCGTAGCCTCATATATTCCAAATTTTCCTTATCAAACTTGTCTTTTTCTCTCAAATCCTCATTAAATGCCTTAACTACCTGCATTCCTGAGATGCTCTCCTGAACTACTGTTGTTAATCGTCCATATTGGTTTCTAATCTCAAAGAAAAGAGGACCTAATCTAGTTGAAATAAAATAGGAGAGAATAAAGAGAGTTGGTGTGATAATACCGATAAGTACAAATAAACGAATATCAATAAGAAAAAGAACTGAATAAATCCCAATATATGTCAATGTAGCTGATACTAAAATACGTTCGCCCCATACCATAAATTCACTTATTGGTTCTAGGTCTGTTGTCGCACGTGCCATTAGATCTCCTGTATGATGTTTATCAAAGAAATTTAAGCTAGCAGTTTCATATTTATTAAACAAATCTTTCCGTATTTCGAAAATGATTTTTTCTCCTTGAACATATCCTAACCATCTAGCTAAAAAATA
>JAUUVJ010000074.1 GCA_030589605.1 Candidatus Hodarchaeota archaeon
CCAACAATTTAGGTGAAATCTCTAATTTTCAATATTCCACTTTGAATCATTCAATATTTTCAAGGCATTAGTTCAAACTGGAAAATATTGTTTGAAATCGAAGAAAGCGGTTAGATTGTATTAATAATCTATCCAGTTTTATTGATGATCAGGAATTCTGTTGAGATTTTGTTACAAAGTGCAAATTGAATTCTGTATTGCTCTGAAAGTCATTTAAAATGGCTAAATATGAATGATATTTTTTCTCCATTTGGATTAATTTATAAAATTAAGTATTAGAAAGGCTAAATGATTACTACATTTAGTAATCCATAAGTATATATATAAATGAATCAACTCTTTTTGTTTGTATTCTAAACAACGAAATTTAAATATAATCGAATAAAAAGATCATTAAATATAACTGAATAAAAGGATCGTTAACCTATGACTCGTCCCACAGCTTTTGTTATGATAAACGCGGAAATTGGTGAAGAAGAAGAAGTCTTGAAATATCTAAATGATGAATTAAAAGTAGATGAAGCATATGTAGTGTATGGAGTTTATGATTTAGTCGTAAAAGTATCATCTGATACAATGAAAAAACTCAAAGATATGGTCATTAATCAAATTCGTCAAGCAAAAGGGGTACGATCGACCTTAACTATGGTTATTGTCAGAGAATAATCCTATATATGATACAAAGTTGATCGTGTAAATAAATGAAAGATTACTAGTATATATGAAAGTTATGATTCAAAAAAGTTACTTTTAATAAATCACAAATGTAGGATAGTATGAACTAGTTATTCACTTCCCTCTAAAAAAAGGAGATTCCTGATAATGGACGTTGTTTTTGCAGCATTTGACGAGAGAGCAGGCCCAGTTGCCGTTTTTTCATCAATAAACGACCCACTACTGACAAAAAGATTGCGGTTAAATCAATTGTCTCTACATTAACAAGTGTTACAACATCTGCAACTGAAAGGTTAGAAGGAGAAGCAATCATTCCTTTTCCTGATGAAAAAAAGCTAGCTTTTATTTTCTATTCGTCTCTAGATCAAAAAACAGAAGGAGGAGAAAATAGAGTCATTTCTCTAAGTGCAGTAGTAAAAACAGAAGAAAAATCTTTGCTATACTCTAATGCTACGTTCCTTTCCCAAAAAGCAATTCAGATTAAAAACAATCTAAACAAATCTTATAAATATGGAGAATCTATTTCTAGTGAACTGAAAACACAGCTTCAAAATTGGGGTAAAATATCTGAAACACAAGAAATAGATATAATCGCGGAAAAACAAATTAGTTTTGGTCTCCGTGGATTATTTGAACTATTTCCATCAAAGAGAAGTCTCAGATCATATGAGGATCCCTTGGTTCCTCTTTTTTATGGTCTCTTTACTAAAATTCCTGTTGTGGTAGTCGGACCAAATGTAGAATTCTTGTTAGAAATTGCTGATTTATTAAGAGGGTATATGCCTGATGAAGAATTAAATGTAAGATTAACAATTACTCTTCATTCTCAATCGTTATCTCATATGTCCCTCCTAAATTTACAGAGTCGGGGTATCTTTAAGATCTACATATATATAATTTAGCTGAGCTTTAACATATGAAGCGAAAAACTTATTAAGCTTTGTCTGCACAATCTGTTTGGTTGTGGCTGACTTTAAGTGCGTAGGCATGTGCTTACAAGCTCAGCTGCAATCTATAGACTTTATGGTTCGTTATCTCTCCCCATTCCCGATCTCTGTTTCAAAAGAAATTTCAAGAAGTTACGGAAGTACTACTTAATTTCTCATAATTATTATTCATAAAACATTTCTCAAGAATAAAACTTACTAACAATCCTTTCTATCAAATTTAAAAAAAATCAGGGCCCAAGGCCCCCCTAAATGCTTGAGACTTCTATATTATTTATAATATCATCGAAAACTCAGAATTTTTCTTTTCTAAAGAAATTTCACCTTGCTTGGTGGTTGTGTATCAGCTTGGTGGTTGCTTGGTGGTGTATCAGAATTTTTTAATGAGATAAATTTCCAGCAAACCACAATTGCTAATAGAGGGATGATACTTGCCTTGAAGAATAAACCGAAAAACAAAAAAAAACCATTCGATCGTGAATACCCATATGTTTCCTGTGATTCAAGGTTTCTAACCATTAAATTACTGCCCATTAAAATTAAAACCACTGAAATAATATTTAATAACCCATACAGATTTATTCTTCCGATACTAGGTAATTCTAGGTCATTCTCAACGGCATTTTCATATTTTTCATTGAATAGTGGTTTATGATATTTTTCTTGGAAATTAAGGAAGAAAAATAGGCAAATTGCCCCAGAAAGTTGAAATGCAATCATAACAATATTATTGAGAAGACTCATATAAAAATCGTTATCCTCGATTTTCCAAGGTGTTCCTATACTGAGTCCAAGATCAAACCCTCCTCCAATAAGAAACGGAAATCTCCATATAACGCTTAATATAACCCAAAGAAATCCTAGTATTGGAATATATAACTCCTTTTTCCTATAATCATATTCTTCCTTTTGAGGTTGAAAGACTATCAATACACTCAGACTGATTAAGGAAATTGCAATAAGATCTAAAATGAGAGCAAAATTGAAAATATAATTGATTATATAACTTTCATAATCAGCAGCTCCAATTGAAAACAGAAATTGATAAACTCCACCTGAAATCAGTGGAATACATGCAGTTAAAGGTATTAGAAGAATTAGATTTTGAATTAATAATATTTTCCATCCCAAGCCGTACAACCGATTTTTGTGCAATTCTGACAATGTTAACAACACCTAGTTCTCTACTACTCTTAAAAATTTGGAATATAGCACTATGGATCTAATAAACCTCTTATTCTCATCATTAAAATATGTTTATTTATGTGAAAGGAATTTAAAAATATTAGGGTAGGGGGCAATTAGTTTTACTAGCTAGATTATGAGTGTACGAAATGCTTCCATTTTGATATTGGGATGATACGTCGAACTTCAGTCGAGAAATAATGTTGCGCATGCACAAGTATGCATAGGTTGATAGATAACAAACTGATCACAGGTAAAACAATATTGACCCTGTTTGCATTAACCTCCTTATTTATATATAAAATACACGCTCCCGCAGATACCTAATACTGCGCATATAGCTATTACATGTAAAACTACATAGACTAACGAATTAACTCCCTTTGCTATCTCTAATGGTATAATAATAGATGATCCTATTGGGGTAGTGATTGGAGTAATTTCGCGCAATAGTTGTTGTAATTCTATTGCAATCTGACGGGTTTTCAAGTAGAATTTACTGCTATAATTTCCCTTTAGGTTATCCCAATGACTTCGTAACTCATCCATCATTTCGCTATCGTGGTTGTTGTTCAACATATATTGTCGTGTTAGCTTCCGTGTTGTAAATATTTCCTGTTCAGCAGCGAATTGTTGGAAGGTTTTAATTCTGACTTGAGAAAAACGCACAAAATCACCATAATAACCCATTGTATCACCAGTGAAATCAGGAGTGTAGTGAGTGTCAGTAAATGTATGGGGAAAACCTATTGCGTGACCTGTCTCGTGAAGTAGAACAGTCGAAAAGCCTTGACGAGGAATAGCAATTGTATTTGTTCTATTCGGATAATAAAGTCTATCTAATTCCATTAATTGAAGGGTGCGTCGATTTCCCCCTAAACCAGTATACAACCCACCACCTTTCCATATTCCAGGAGCAGCGAAAGTTGCGTTATCCAGTATAAACGCATAACCCATCACTACTAGATCAGCTGCTTCAAGATCGAAGAAATCTTCAATATAATAATCTCTATAAAGCCGATCATAAATCCACCCCCCATCATAATACGTGTAATTGTCTATTGGTGGTTTATCTGGGCTATAGTCAACAATACAACTAGAATCATTAAAAATCCCCAAAACACTGGAATAATTGTCTAAGTTCAGGAATTCTATATCAATATTTATTGAACTTTCTGGCAGTAGTTCAGATAAAGCAATTTCAATAGCTGTTTTGTTAATTGTCCATTCGAAATCACTTGCTGTAAAACCTAAATGTGAAACTCCGTTAAAAACCTTGACTTGTAAAGAAATGTTATTACTGTAATTAATTCTGTTTAATGGCTGCCAAAATAGATTAACAGTGATCAGTTCTGCCAACCAATCACCAATGTAGTCACTAATAGCATACTTACCTTGAGATGTAGCAGAATCGTGTGTTTCCATAAAATGATCAAGATCCTCGTCGTAAAATTCATGATCACCGTCATTGATATTTATTCCATCCCAAACATTTCTCCATTTGAGATACCATTGAAAAGCGGTAGGGTCCAGAAATGTATCACTAGATTCGTATCCAGTATACCCAACATATGGGAATTCAGCGTCAAAATTCCATGGGAAATCAAATTCGTTCCTGAACCAATGTCTGTTAACACCTGAATCCATATCAATTACCTCTATTTCGAACCAGTGATCTTTTGCGTCTGTATCAAAATAAGAAAAGTTTAAAACATTGAAGCAGTAGTCAGCTTGATTAACATACCTATTTTGTGTAAGCCATGATTCCACAGCATTGCCATCAATTGCAGTACCATTTTTAGGTAAGAATATATCCTGTGGATCCCAGTAATCAGCTTGATATTCAAGTTTTGGTAAATCCAGTTGAACAGTTGGATTATCAGAGACGCTATGGTTTGCTACGAAATCATCTAACGCTTCCTTATATGTCTGATCTGCAAAATAATAAGAAAATTTTACTTGATAATTGCTATAGGCATTATCATCACCTCCTAAGAATATCGTACCGAAATGTGGTAGTTTAGGAGTAATTATGGACGTATTTATTATATCTTGATCATATCCAACGAAAATAATTGCTATGTCTATTAAATCATCATTCGTAAAATCAGTGAATGTTTGCGCAGAGTCCACAAGACGGAAGACACAATTATCTCCAGAGGTATAATAAAGGGTGTTTTCATTATCAAAACAAATACTGGCGAGTGTAGTCCAGGGAGAACAATAAAAAAGTGAAAAATAACCACCTTGGTTTAGATCAAAACGGTAAATTTTGCCTTCTGTTTCCTCAGCGAGGTAAAGATATCCATAATTATCAACAGTAAACTCACCATTCCAACCATCAGAGGCGACATTATTCAAAAGGAGCACAACCTGCAAATTCCCATAATCATCTGGATAAGTATAGTAAATAGAGTTGTCAACCGTTGAAAATAATAGTAAATTAGGAAACGTGGGAGCAGTAGCCAAATCCAAGACAGTTGATGTATGGATCAGGTATGTAGATAAAGGAAGAACTGAACCTGGAGAATTCGCATAGGAGTGCATATAATTTGGTACAAAATTTATGATATTACTCCCTTCTTCAACAAAAAATAAATCCCCTGAATAGGAATCCATTGCATAATTACTCACGATACCCCAAGATAAACGAAACTGGTCTGATTCTGTGTGATTTTCAGGATTGAAACTTTTCAAGTAGTAATCTGTCTTGGTTGAGTAGTAAAAATCTCCTGAAACGATATAATTTATATCATTCATTGTATGGGAGGTATTACTTTCAAAGAAAAGTTCTGAAGAGAAGTTGTTGGATGGAGTTTCAGTCGAAGAAAAGAGATTGCCAAGGAGAAGGAAAGCTATGGGTACTAAACAGATAATCACTATTAGAATGACGTTCGTTCTAGAGATCAGTTTCATTATTATTACCTACAGTTAAGATTGCTAGTAGTGTATTATATTGATTTTCAGTCCCCATTATTTCCCAGTTTTTTAAGAATTGTAAATCCTGCAATATTTTTGTCATTAATGTAAAATGGGCTAATTGGATCCCTTTAAGAAAGAATAAAACTTTTTTTTAAGCTTTCGAAACTCAATTATTTATAACTTTCCTTGTTTGTATTCAAAATCATCTAATCTAAATCGTATGAAAATATATAGTTAAATAAAAGGATTTATAACAATGACACGACCTACAGCTTTTGTAATGATTAACGCGGAGATCGGGGAAGAAGAAAAAGTGATGAAATATCTAAAAGAAGACCTAAAAGTAGATGAGGCATATGTAGTATATGGAGTCTACGATTTAGTTGCCAGAGTATCATCGGAAACAATGAAAAGTCTCAAGGATATGGTAATAAACCAAATTCGGCAAGCAAAAGGCGTACGATCAACATTGACAATGGTCATTGTACGTGATTAGCATCCCAAACAATATTCAGTAAATGAATAAACTAAGAATCTGCTGATTAATTCTCTGGAAAAAGTCATATACTTTGGAGAGATCAGAAAAGATAAGTAGATAATATAATGATGAGTTATTTTTTAAATCTTGGCTCAAAACCTCCTTAAAAAATACCTGACACGATCGTAAAGGACTTTCGAACAGGACGAAAAAACTCAAAAAGACGAACAAAACCAGTGGAAGGGGTGACTGGAGAATTAATTGTCTTTTTAGGATTGATTGAAGGAAAATGATTTCCCCAATAGCGAAGATGGTCATCAATGATTCGACTGACTTGTGTAGGGCTTTTTAACCCACGATCAGAGATGATTGACTTGATTTCACGATTGACACCCTCAATACGATTCGATTGGATGAAACCTCCTCCCATTACTTTATAAGTAATGTCTAGCAATAACTCTAACTCTTCGACTGAAGGATTCTGGAGAGATGACTCCTTGAGAGGAGGAGAAAGCCATTGAATATTCCAACCCACAGGGACGGGTTGAGGGTGAAAACAGAACCGTCGACCGTGTTTCGTAAGACTTTTTCGTCCTCGTCGTTGTTTCCGGCTTTTACGAGCTTTGACTTTTGGTGCATGACGTGACCGACGTTTTCGACGATCTTTTGAGCCTTTTGGTCTACCCTGCTTACGTTTATGAGCATTAGGATTGTTAATTTTATGTGTTCGCGTATACGCTCTTCCTTCAACTGGCCGATTAGTAACAAAACCTTTGTAAGGCATTTCCAAGCTAGTCTGATGTATTATATCTTTGTTTTCTGTTGGGTCGAAATGATGAAGCCGAACTTTATCCCAGGGGTGACTATGGATGTGTTCTATCAAGAAACACTCATATTTCAGCTTTTCACAGGTCTTTTGATAAGCAATCCAAGCATCTCCGATAAAGATGATCAGTGAGGGGAGCTTGTCTCTTACAGCGGAAATTACTGCGAGATAATCTTCAGTCTTTCGGGTACGACAGAATTTCCACCCCAAAGGCTCTCCTCTGGCATTAACCAATAGAATTAGGCACCAAGATGTGTTCCCAAGAGTAAAAAAGGTCTCATCCCACCAAACAGCCCATTCCAGTGGAACAGGGAGCTGTACTTCTTGTTGCAGTCGCCTTCTTTTCTCTGCGAGAATGGCTAGTTTTTGTTCCAACGTTTCCCGAAAATGGTGTCTAATCAACGATATCAGGCTTGGACTGACCTTATGAACGGTCGCTACTGCTTTTGGTGTCAATTGCTCTTCAAACAGGTCATGTACAATTCTCTCCAGTAATACATTCGATAATGGGTGAACACCCATGAGGTATGCGCATAAAAAAATATCTGACATCTATTACAAAAAAACAATTGCAGTTTCTCCGTATGATTCGTATCAGGGCCATTTTTCTTGATCTTTCTGCGGGTTGGCCCACATTTTGGACAGAGAATTTCGACTTCTGCGGAAGCTTTAAGAAACGGTTCTATTACTGGGTTCTCAGGTACAGACGCTTCCAGTCTGAACTTTGCATGGTAGGATTGGGTCATTGTTCTTCAAACACGACCTTTTCCTCCCAATGTAAATGCTTTTCCGGAGTTAGTTAGCCAAGATCTGAAAAATTACTCCAGATAATTATAAATAAAGTTGTACGTCTCCTTTCGAATGACGGAGTCATTCATATGGTGACCATTTTCTCATTGAATCAAGATTTCCAATGGTCATATTCACATATTGTAGTACTCACTCTTCTAATTTTATCTTCATGCCAATCAGGGTCTTTATTGGTTAATTCAATTTACAATACGGACAGTTTTATCAAACAATCTCAAAACACTAAAGCTTTCTTAAATAATAGCAAAACAAATGCTATTTCAAAAAGAACAGCGGGAGTAACACAACCTGCACAAAAACCAACTATTAATCATTTAGGAGAAGCTTTTGAAGGTTATAATCTCTTCCAACTTCGGGATTTTGATAATCCACCCCCTAATTTTAGAATAACTGATATGGAAGGAGAAATAATTGACGAATTTCAGATAGAAAAAAATGATGGTTATGGTCATCCTATCAATTCCACTACATTCCTGCTAGTTTTCGAAAATACAACATATTTATGGAATAGAGAGACAGGAAGAAATCAGATGTTTAACTTCTCTAGCCACCATGATATCTCCTATAATCCAACAACTAAAACTTTCATGACCTTAGAAACATATACTATTATTAATCCTTATGTTACTATTCCTGATCACAATCTAATTGATAATTACGCTTTTGATTATGATACCATTCGTGAAATGAATATGGATGGTGAAGCAATATGGGAATTAAACACTAGTTTATTTGTTCCCTTTGAATGGTGGCCTGGAGAAATAACCACAACAGCACATATGGATGTCACACATTCCAATAGTGTCTTTTGGGATATAGAAGAAGACATGATTTACCTTAACTGCCGAAATCTGAACACTTTCTTTAAAATAGATCATAAGACTGGAGAGGTTTTGTGGGGCTTAGGTGAATACGGAGATTTTACTCTTTTCGACCATTATGGCAAACAGCGCAAGAATCTCTTTTATCATAGCCATGCACTCAAAATGATTGATAATAACACCTTTATTCTTTTTGACAATGATTATTTGAATCAAACGAAGCTAAATAACCATCGTTCGCGTCTTCTAGAGATCACCATTAATGAAACTACCATGACAGCCAATATTTCGTGGGTTTGGACTGGATCAGGTGAATACTTTTCACGTGTTTGGGGCGATGTAGATAAACTACCCAATGGAAATCGTTTTGGTACCTTTGGAACACCGACTCATCCTGGAACAGACATTGGTCCGAGATTTGTAGAGGTTAATGAAGCAGGTGATGTTGTTTGGGAAATGTACTATGAAGGAGGAAAATTTGGTGTTTACAGAGCTGTGAGATATCGATTAAACCCAATTCTTAGCACTCCTGAGGATAAATTGATTGCAACAGGAGATCCTATAACATTATCCTGGCAAATATGGTATAATTTTAGAACAATACTGAAAATGAAAGGCTCTTATGCATTTTATCAGGATGATAACGAAATTTATAATGGAGAAGTCGAGTTTGATAAATTCTGGCGCCCAACTAATTTAACATTTGACCTTAATTCACTCAAACAAGGTAAACATATTTTCACATTGACAGTTGCTGATGAGGGCGGGCATACAACTGAAGATACTGTCGTTGTTTATGTCGGTATCTCTCAATCAGAGGAAACATCAACCTCAATAACGATACCCACAATAGTTATTCTTCTATTAGGATTAGGGATGATCACCACAACGCGAAGAAAAAAGAGAAAATTGTAATCGGAGCTATGAGAATATCACTAAGCGAATACTCTGCAATTCGTTAAAGTTTTTCCTTTAATATTAAGAGAGGACATGTAATATTTACTCTTTCAAATCCTTCTCCACGAGGTCCGAATTTATGTCCTGAAACTAACGCTAACTTTGCCTCCTCTAGCTTTTTTTTCTCCAATTCTTTATATCCAAGCCCAAATTCTCGGAAATCTAACCAAACTAGGTATGTCCCTTCTGGTTCGATAACAGAGACTTTAGGAAGTCTACCTTTAATAAAAGATCTTAAAAAATTTAGATTAAGTTCAAGCACTTGGATAAGGGAATATATTTCATCTATTTTCGTTTATGACGCTGATATACTAAAACAAGACCAATGGCACCCAAAAACGCAATAAAAACTTCAAATCCACTTGTACCAGAGGTTGTGGTTGAAGTACTAGTGGGTGGTTCTGATGTTGTTTCCTCTTGAATTACCACCGTAAGACTTTGAGTTGCAGCAAGACCAGCAGAATTCTCAATAACAATTTCTAAATCATATGTACCAGTAGTCAAATCTGGAATCGTAAAATCTAATTCTGTTTCTTGCCAATGAGGCCGGAAATGGAAGTTTTTTTCCAAGATGAGATTAACATCGTCATCGTAGATTGAAAGAGATCCATCAGTATAGATCCGAGATTTAAAATTATCCCAAACACTTAATTTTATGGTAGGATTATTTCCTTCCTTAATGGTGAGCTGATTACTAGTTAATTTAATCAATGGCGTTTCTAAGAAACGTTCAAACCGGTACAAACTGGAGGCGTTGAATACAAACTCCCAGACGATGTCACCGTTTGGAGTAACCTCAGTTGTGTATGCAGGGTGCTCGGGGAACGCACCGAAGCAACCTATGTAATTCCCATTAGGTAAGCGATCGGCATCACCAAACCGATCACATGTATACTCTTCAGACCCTACCCAGGTAAAAACTTCACGTGCAGTCATATCTGTTTCATTTACTATAAACTCAACGATCCGTGAGAATTCAATTGTGGGGGCTGTTGCATTACGCGTAGTATTCCATAAATCATTGTCGAACATCATAAAGCGGTTTGGACCAATTACTTCTACAGAATGGGAGTGATACCATAAACTTTCCTTTTGGTTTCCATACTTGTCATATAAAGTGAAGTCACCATGTTTTCCAACAGACCAGACAATATCACCTGTTGTTTTATTGATCTTATAAAGTGTATCTAAGTTTCGTGGGTTATAATAAATGACATCCTCTTCAATGTCCCAAAATAGTGCATTACCATGCATCCAATCTGCACTAGTAGCTCCACGACCAGTTTCGTTAAGGTACATAGAGCTATCAAATGGAATATGAGTACTACCATTCCAATACCATAAAACATTACCTTCTTTATCATATTCATAGAGGTCGTCATAACTTATTGGGATTCCAGCTAAGTCTCCATACTCTTCAGGTAAACTACCGTACCGACCGCCACCAAAGACCAAAAAAGTCCCAGTTTTGGGATTATACTCGCTGTCATGGTGTCCTGCTGAAATATTAAATGTTTCAGTTATATTTGTTTTTAAGTTCCACAAAACTTGTACAGGACCAGTTTTAGACATGTAGAATACAGTGGTAGAGTTTATAAATTCAGGGGCAGCATCATTATTATTCGCAAAGCGCGAAGCTAGAATGGTACCATTCATATCTGTAATGAAAATTTCACCCGTATCTTTTAGAGTAAAAAGATTCAATCCGTTCATTGCTCGTTTAGCATCGAAATGTTGTATTGTGGTTTCATTAGATACAAATTCTAAACGTTCTGCACTTAATGTCCCAAACCCAACACCAAAAAAATCAAATATTTGGTTTGTAGTGGCATTTCTAGACGAGATTCTTGATTCAACAAAACTAGATGGCACCATTAACCCAGTAAACAACATTACTAAAATTATTATTGTAAATTTCAAAGGAATTGCTCCCATTGTATATTTGTCTACAATAAATGTCAAAATTTCATTATTTTTATAATCTTTGAGTTTACAAGATAATTCAAAAAAATTTCGGATTTAACTTTTTAAATTCATTTTTTAAAGATATTTTTTGCAACAATCCTTTCAGATCCGTATTCACGGGAGTAGCTGAAGTGGGAGGGAGGATTTTGATATACTTTCCTGACCAGAAACGATATTTGTCCAATTCCTTCTGTGTTCCCGATTGATAAAACTGAAACGACAGCAATATTTATCGTTAGGTGAATATGTACTGATTAACGTTATCAACCGTTGCATTTCTCCGAGTAGTAAGACGCAGC
>JAUUVJ010000064.1 GCA_030589605.1 Candidatus Hodarchaeota archaeon
CAATTATTCTGATGTCTTACTGAATGGAATTTTTGGTAGGCCTAACAAAAGGGGGATAGATTTCCCTATTTGAATACATAGGAAAACTCTTCATTTCTTAATTTGATAACCTCAAAATACATAAGCAATTTTGTGGTTCGCGTTAGTTGAGCAATTTCTAGTATTCCTCGCAAATTTCTGTAGTGAAAAGCTTCTCATCATTTACTAAATCCTCTGTTTCGCTCTAACCTTAAGTAATGCCGGGAGAAAATCTGATGTGGACACCTGAGCTGAAAAAAATAAGTCAAATTCAATTTGGAATTCTTTCGCCAGATGAAATCAGAAAAATGGCGGTCACGAAAATTATTACAGCTGATACATATAATGAAGATGGTACACCCATTGAAGGAGGGTTAATTGATCGCCGTCTTGGTACGATTGAACCTGGTCAGCGTTGCAAAACATGTGGGAATCAAGTCGGGGATTGTCCTGGACATTTTGGAATGATAGAGCTTGCAAGACCAGTTATTCATGTCGGTTATGCAAAATCAATTATTTATAAATTATTACGCTCATCGTGTAGAGCATGTTCAAGGATATTATTAGATTCTATAAATATTTCAAAATATAATCGCTTATATGAAAAATCTATCTCTGAGGATAATCTCAAAACTAATTCAGAACTGATTAAGGAAATAGCTAAAGAAGCTAGAAAGAAATCTGAGTGTTCTCATTGTGGTCAACCTCAATATAAGATTAAATACGAAAAACCAACTAGTTTTTATGAAGAAACTCCTGAAGGATCAGTCCGTATTACTCCTTCTGAGATACAAAAACGTTTTGAAGGAATTCCAACTTTAGATTTAGCACTTTTAGGTATCGATGCTCACCATTCTCGTCCCGAATGGATGATTTTATCAGTATTACCTGTACCTCCTGTTGCTGTACGTGCTTCTATCACACTAGAATCAGGTGTTCGAAGCGAGGATGATTTAACTCATAAATTAGTCGATATTATTAGAATTAACCAAAGATTGAGAGAAAATATTGAAGCTGGAGCTCCCCAGTTGATTGTAGAAGATCTTTGGGAACTATTACAATATCACGTCACTACATTTATGGATAATGAAGTTGCTGGTATTCCTCCCGCCAGACATCGTTCAGGTCGTGCATTACGAACACTTACTCAACGTTTAAGAGGAAAAGAAGGAAGATTCCGAGGAAACCTATCAGGAAAAAGAGTTGATTTTTCTGCGAGAACAGTTATTTCACCTGACCCTAATATATCAATTAATGAAGTAGGGGTTCCTGAACAAATTGCTAAGATTCTTACTGTTCCAGAACGGGTTACCGAGTGGAATATTGAAGAAATGAAAGAATTAGTAATGAATGGTCCAAACACAGATGTAGATGAGAAGACTGGAGTCTCAAAAACGGGATCTAACTATATTATTAGACCTGATGGTAAAAGAATTGACTTGAGATTCGTTGGAGATCTAAATAACACAGCAGAAATGATTGATCAAGGTTTTATTGTTGAAAGACATCTCCGTGATGGTGATATGGTTCTTTTCAATAGACAACCATCTCTTCATCGAATGTCTATCATGGCTCATGAGGTCAGAGTTATGCCATTTAAGACCTTTAGATTACATTTGTGTGTGTGTACTCCTTATAATGCTGATTTTGATGGTGATGAGATGAATTTACATGTACCCCAGAGCGAGGAAGCCCGTGCTGAGACTCGTGTTTTGATGAGGGTTCAAGAACAAATCCTTTCACCAAGATATGGAGGGCCTATTATCGGTGCTCTCCATGATTATGTATCTGCTGCGTTTTTACTGACTAGAAAAAAGACTTTGATGCCCAAAGAGGATGTATGGCAGCTTTTACTTGCTGGAAATTATGAGGGAGAACTTCCTTCGCCAGCAATTTCGTATCCTGTAGAATTATGGACTGGAAAACAAGTATTTAGTCTCTTAATGCCTCCTGATGTTAATGTTACGACAAAATCTAGAACTTGTCGAAAACATGACCTTTGTAAAGGAGAACTGTGTGAGTATGATAGCAATGTCTATATTAGATCCGGTCTTTTGTTGTCTGGGGTTATTGATAGAAGAGCAATCGGGGCAGATGAATCTGAAAGCGTTTTGCATGTTGTTGTTAAAGATTATGGGAGTGATAGGGCAAGAGAATTCTTAGATTCATTAACCCAGATGTTATTGGAATTCCTTTCGCATGAGGGATTCAGCTTAGGTTATTCTAATGTTAATATGCCTGAAGAAGGTAAGAGAAGAATAAAGGCGATAATTGACGAAAAGGTAAAAGCTGCAAATGAGATGATTGAATCTTATAGACGGGGTGAGCTAGAGCCTCTTCCTGGAAAGTCTCTAGAAGAAACGTTAGAAATGCGTATTATGAGTGTGTTAGCTAAAGCTAGAGATAGTGCTGGAAGTGTTGCTAACGATTATATGGGAATTTCAAATTCTGCAGTTGTAATGGCATCAACAGGGGCGAAAGGCACTCAATTGAATATTGCTCAAATGGCTGCTTGTGTAGGACAACAATCTATAAGAGGAGAAAGGATTTTGCGAGGTTATCGAAAAAGAGCTTTACCACATTTTCAAAAGAATGATATAGGTCCAATTGCACGTGGTTTTGTTCGTGCAAATTATCGTTCGGGGTTAAACCCAACAGAATTTTTCTTTCATGCTCAAGGAGGAAGAGAGGGATTAGTTGATACTGCTGTTAGGACCTCTACAAGTGGGTATCTCCAACGTAGATTAGTAAATGCTCTTCAAGATCTTCATGTTAATTATGATATAATCGTAAGAACAACTGAAGGAGATGTAGTTCAACTTAAGTACGGAGAGGATGGTGTTGATCCCATGAAATCGTACCATGGCAGACCAGTAGACATAGATGCCATAATTGAAGAGATTACTTCTGTAGAAGAAGATTGAGGGGTTAAGATTATGCCAAGTTTATCAAAAGAAAAACTTTATACTGTAATTAATGAAAACGAGAATCGTTTTCCAAAAAGCCTAAGGGATGATATTTATGGAAAGCTATCTGATCTTCCTAATCTAAACAAATCAACAGTTAAGAGAATACTAGATTCAGTTGAAGATGCTTATTTGAGATCTCTTGTTGAACCAGGGGAAGCTGTCGGAACGGTCGCAGCACAGTCAATAGGTGAACCAGGAACTCAAATGACATTAAAAACATTCCACTATGCAGGAGTAGCAGAATTAAATGTCACACTGGGATTACCTCGCTTAATAGAGATACTTGATGCACGTAAGAATCCAGCTTCACCGTTTATGACCGTATATCTAGAGAAATCTTTGTCAAAAGACAAAGAAAAAGCTCAAGAAGTTCAACGAATGATTGAGCTTTCCACAATTGAGTCTATAAGTGATGATATTACGGTAGATCTTGCGTTAATGCAGATCAAAATCACATTAAATGAAATATTGCTAAAAGATAAGGGAGTTACACCTGATATAATTGTTGATAAATTATCTAAACTTAAAAAAGGTGAAGTTCATCACCTAAAAAATGAGATTATCATTGATTCAAAAGATTTGACAATTGATGATATCTATAAGCTCAATGAGAAAATCAGGGATCTTAAATTAAAGGGAGTAAAAGGAATTACACGAGTCATTATGTCAAAAGATCAAGAATTGGATGAATGGGTATTATTCACAGCAGGTAGTAACCTTTCTGATGTGTTAAGTATCCCTGGTGTTGATCCTACAAGAATTAAAACAAACCATATTCAAGAGATAAGGGATACTCTTGGGATCGAAGCCACAAGACAAGCTGTTATAGATGAAGCAACCGCTGTATTAGAAGAACAGGGGTTAGATGTCGATATTAGACATATTATGCTAGTTTCAGATATTATGACTCAAGATGGTAATTTACGTCAAATTGGCCGTCATGGTATTGCTGGTGAAAAAGAAAGTGTTTTAGCACGAGCTTCATTTGAGGTTACTGTTAAACATTTATTGAATTCAGCTGCACGTGGTGAACGTGATAAACTTCGTGGAATCACAGAAAATGTGATTATAGGTCAGATAATACCATTAGGAACTGGAACTGTAGATCTTATTATGTGGCAGGGGTACCAACGAGATACTAATCAGAATGAGAATGAAGAATCATGAAACCAGATTTAGAAAAAGCCATAGGTATGGCTGTAAATACAGGGAAAGTAAAATTAGGATATGATGCTGTAATTAAAAGTGTTTTGAACGGAAAATTAAAAACAGCTGTAATATCGAAGAACATTCCATTTAATGCGAAGGAAAAACTCATTAGAAACTGCAACCTTTTTCAGGTTCCAATTATTGAATATGATAAATCTGGAATTGATCTTGGTGCTGTTTGTGGACGTCCCCACAAAGTTTCTGTTCTAGGTGTATTAGATCCTGGAAATTCAAAAATCCTAGAATATGTTTAGCAGGATGTCTGTGTTTGTCAAATATTCGAATGTCACAAGAAGAACTCAATTTTATTTCAATGCTTGAAGGTCTATCTGGTGCACTTGCAGTCGATTGCATTTGGGATAAAAATGAAAGTAGAGTAATCTTTATAGTACGTCGAAATGATACAGGGAAGGTAATTGGCCGTGGTGGCATAACCATAAGAAGGCTTAGGGAGCATTTTCAAAAACAAGTTGATATAGTCGAGTATTCTGATAAACTAGAAGTTTTTGCTTCAAATACTTTAGCACCCGCAAAAACACAAAGTGTTGAGATTCTTGAAAGATCAGGTAAAAAGACGGTTATAATAACTGTTATTCCTAAAGAAAAAGGTAAGGCTATTGGTAAGAATGGTAGGAATATTCAACGATCGCGATTATTAATGAAAAGACACTATGGAGTTAATAATGTGATTATACAAAGCCCTGTGTGAAAAAAAGGATTTGATTGATTACCGAAATCTTTCTTATACCAAAATTAATCGGGGATTAGAAACCTCCTCCTAGTCTGAAGATAGGTTAAAGCAGATTAAAAAGAATTTATGATAATTTATCAGTGTTAGGCGAAGAAATATGACTGGATTAAAATCTCCTCGTGGAGAATTTGCTGGAAATAAATTAGTTCGGAAAAGAAAAAGATTTCGATGGAAAAGTACAGCATACAAAAGAAAAGTACTTCGTTTGAAGGAAAAGTTTGACCCCCTAGAAGGAGCTCCGCAAGCTAGGGGAATTGTGATAGAGAAAGTAGGAATAGAGTCAAAACAACCAAATTCTGCAATTCGAAAATGTGTCAGAGTTCAGTTAATTAAGAATGGAAAACAGGTAACTGCTTTCATTCCTGGTGATGGTGGCCTTTTATTTATTGATGAGCATGATGAAGTTACTATAGAAGGTATAGGGGGTAGTAAATCTGGAGCAGTTGGAGATTTACCTGGAGTGAGATATAGGGTCGTTCTCGTAAACAATGTAAGCCTCAAAGCGATGCTTTCAGGCAAAAGAGAGAAAGCTATGCGTTAACGAAAAGCTTTTCTTACATCATTTTCTTTCCTACTTTTAAATTTTTTAACGTGTTTGCCAGAAGTTCCTTTTCTTCAAGTGAGGGATGTATGACAACACTTTATAACCATCTCCTGCCAAGATAGGACAAATATGATGTAATGGGGAATTTAGAAAGGATGTAAAAGTGGAAATAAGAAGAATGAATTTGAATCAACAGTTAAGGATTTGTAACTACAACAAGGAAATATTATGTAAGGTAATCGAATTATTGACCTCTTTTGGTAGATAGGAGTGTAGAAAGGGAAGAGAAACAGTAATCGATCATTATTTCAAGTGATGAAAGACAATTTATGATAATTATTATCACGCAATGTCCTGTGGACGGGCTATCTCTGACAGAATTATCAGAGGTAATCTACAACACACAACAAAACGTAAAACGGGAGTTTCCATTTTCCCAGAGGGAAATGGTTGAGCGGACTCGTAGGAAGCCCACTCCTTTAGGTATGGGTAGTTCATCTATTGAAATTTCAGCATTTTCATACAAATCAGGGATATTTTTTTATATTTCCTCTCCTCTTCCTAATTCAAGGGTATTTTTTCATGTTCTCTCTTCCTAAATCAAGCTATAATATAAATAAACCTAAAGTATTACCATTCAACCGTAAAGATATTGAATTATATAATAAAATTACAGTTTTTGTGAATAAAATTGATGAATTCACATCACCTAAGGTATATTTGGAGCAGTATTCATTACCTAGTGATTTAATAGCGTTAATGGTAGTTCTATCAACAAAAGATCTTTTAGGAAAAAATGTTGTTGATCTTGGATGTGGAACTGGTAGATTTACGTTGCCGGTAAAAAAATATTTAGCAAATGAGGTTTTGGGAGTAGATATTGATTTAAATGCAGTAAAAACCTTAGTTAATTCATTAAAATGCTATAATCTCAAGTTAGATCTACTTATTACTGCAGTAGAATTCTTAGAATCTGAAAAATGGAAGAAAAAATACCATACTGTAATAATGAATCCACCTTTTGGCACCAAAAGGCGAAAACTGGATCTTGTCTTTCTAAAACAAGCTTTAAATTTTGCTCAGACTGTGTTATCCATTCATAAGTCAAATTCAAGAACTAGGAAAATAATTAGAAATTTAGGAAGCCAATATGACAAAGATTTGACAATATTAGCAACGGTAGAATTTCCTCTTGTACCTAGTTTGAAGTTTCATCGTAAGAAAAATCATTATGTATGTGTAGATATCGTACGTCTTGGAATTTGAGTATTTTCTCTATTAGTGTTGGTTAAAATCCTTATTTGGAAGGGATTCTTTGCATATAAAGGTGAAGAATAATTTTTCAAGGATCGGGGAGAATATTAATATGTCATGTAGTAAGGTAATTATGTGAAAGGATATGAATAATAAGAAAGAAATCAGCTCGGATAATAAATTAGTTCTACCAGGTGACAAGATAGCTGTAATTGAGGAATTTGTTCCAGATGAAACTTGTTTTGAAAAAAATGGTGAAATTTATTCGAGAGTTATAGGTCATATATTGACTGATCGTAAGAAACATAAGATTTCAGTAATTCCTAAGAAACAACACCACTCAATTAAGAATGGAGCTATTGGATTGGGTCGTGTTGAGTTTGCAAAAAAACAGATAGCAAGTGTAAATATTTTTCATTTGAATCACGAAGAAATACCTATACCTGTAAGTGCAGTACTCCATGTTTCAGAAGCGTCAAGACGTTTCGTTAAAAGCATGTATGAAGTAGCTCGGCCAGGAGATTGGGTTAGATTTCGTATAATAAGAGAAAAAAAACCTATATACATAAGTTTCATTGGTGATGGATTAGGTGTTGTGACAGCTTACTGTATACAATGTGGTCATGAACTCAATTATAAACGTCCAAATTTGTTAGAGTGTCCGAATTGCGATTTGATTCAAGCAAGAATTACTTCAAAGAATTATGGAAAACCTTTCAGATAAAAATCGAGGTCATCTAGGAATGAAACCAGATGACAAAAGAATTTGGGAAAAAATCGACAAAAACGATGATCATTGGCGTAAGCGAAGAAAAAAGAAAGAGGATTTCCAAACAGTCGATTCCGTAATAGATCTCAATACCGTCAAACGGTTGAGAAAATTACAAGATAAAGGATTTATAGATTCAATATCTGGGACTATTGCTTCTGGTAAGGAATCAGGAATTTTTTTAGCCAAACTAGGTTCTGAAGGAGAGGATTACTGTAAAGCATTATCGATTGTGTCTCCGATTGTGATAAAGATTTATAGAACAAGCACCCTAAATTTCAAGAAAATAATTCGATATATTAATGGAGATATTAGATTTCGTAAACATAGGAAGAGTACTCGTCATATTGTTAATTTGTGGGCTGAGAAGGAGTATAAAAATCTTAAACGGAGTTCAATCGCCAAAGTTAGGGTACCAACACCAATATTAGTAAAGAATAACATACTTTTAATGGAACTACTTGGAAAAAAAAGCAGACCTTTTCCATTACTGAAGAATAGTCCGCAAGCATATACAGAAGAAACTTTAGCTCAAATACTTGAGCAAACTAAAATGCTTTTCCACAAAGCAGGACTAGTTCATGCTGATTTATCCCCATACAACATATTAGTAGGAGACCAGATACCTTACTTCATTGACATGAGTCAAAGTGTACTAGTTTCCCACCCAAAAGCCCTGGAATTTCTTGAACGGGATATAAATAATGTTATTTCCTTTTTTCTTATGAAAGGTATTGAGGTTCCTGATAGCAAAGAGATATTTAATACCATAACAAAAGATTTTCCAGATAAAGATCTTCTAACATAAAAGCGCTGTGATTGATAGAATGGTGATAGAAAGTCGATTAAGAATCCCAAAAAGTCGAATTGGTGTTCTGATTGGAATAAAAGGTAAAACGAAAGCAGATATCGAATCTATTACTAGTGTTTCCATTGAAGTAAATAGCGAAGATGGCTCTGTTCACATTAAATCAACAGATGAATTTGCTGATCCAACTTTTGTATGGAAAGCACGTGATATCGTAAAAGCAATCGGTCGTGGGTTTAATTCAGAAAAAGCCTTTTTCTTACTTGATGATGATATTTTCTTAGAAACAATAGAGTTACCAGGATCTAAAAATAATATCAAAAGATTGAAATCTCGGATTATTGGGGAAAAAGGGAAAGCAAAGAAAATGATTGAGAAAAATACAGAAGCAATGCTTTCCATATTTGGTAACCAAGTTTCTATAATCGGAGAGCTATCAGAAAATCGTAATGCGAGAGAAGCACTAGAGCAGTTAATCCAAGGATCGAAACACGGAACTGTATTTAGATATTTGGAACAGTTACGGTTTAAAACAAAACTAGCACCACCTAGAATTTGGAAAGAAAAAGAACTTGAATAAAATTGAAAAACTTTTAAAAACAGAATTAATTGCCGCATTTGAAGTTTTAAAGGCTTTATAAAACATTAAAATCAATTTCTTAGCTTATAATTAATAGGGCCGATAGCTCAGCTTGGTAGTAGCGCCTGGTTTGCATCCAGGAGGTCGTGCGTTCAAATCGCGCTCGGTCCATTTTTATTAAACAAATAGGCATGATAGTATTCTTTCAATCGAATATTATCTTCTTCATCAATCTATAAAACTTTTTTTCAAAAAATAGCTAGTATTTAAAGAATTTAACAAGGTTTGCCAGAAGTCCCTTTCCTTCAGGTGAGTTTCCTCTCACAACATACTTTGTGGACGAGCTATCAATATTTTCAGAATAGTATTGCTAATCTACGATATAATTCTCAAACAATCAATGATAAAACGAAAGTTTCCCTTCAACTGAAAGCTGAGGGGTTCAGCGAACTCGTAGGAAGCCACTTGCTTTAGCTGGTGGTAGTTCACTTAATTATTATATGGAATGAGAATGAATGGTTAATTCCTTGTAAGGAAAAATAATCGTATAAAATCTAAAGAATTGATGGTAGAATCTAACAAAAATATTATTACTACACCTAGAGGAAACTTAGTAAATATCAATTTTTCCTACAAATCCGTTGACTCTATTCTCGTGAGTTTGTTAGAGACAATTGAATGACATCATAGTCTTGTAGTTTACACCCAGGTTCTCAATAAAATTGTTTCAGTTAAGAGAATGGCCTTCATTTTAGGATTAATCCCTTGTATGAAATCATGGGTTATTAAATCATCTTTTTATGAAAAGAGTGACCCGAGTTGTTCTAAAAGGTCATTGGCGTTAGAAAGAAGCCAATCAAGAATACCTGTCACTATAGAAAGAATTATTAAGAAACCAAATAGGCTTAATCCTATCAATACCCCTTCTTCAACTAAAGGTGAACCTCTTCTTCGCTTTTTCAGTTTTTTGAATATAAAACGAGTTTTAATCTTACTAATTAGCATTTTATGTCATTTCGTTAAGATCAACTTAGTTTATAATCACCTTAAAATCAACCAATGATACTTGTTTCTAGGGTAATTAAAACTGAAAACTTTTTGGGGGGATTGGTGTAATTCATGAGGATATATCCTCTTGAAGTGGTTTTATGAGGTAAAATCGATGCAAAAATTAATAAGAAAAATGCAAGATAAAGAAAATAAACGTATAACTAGCGGTGTACCTGGTTTTGATAATCTAGTACGCGGTGGTTTTAGAGAAAATTCGGTAAATGTGATAATAGCTGATCCTGGATGCGGGAAATCTACTTTTTGTTGGCAGTTTTGTTCAATCGACCCTGATTCTCCCGCTCTTTATGTGTCTCTTGAGCAGAATCTAGATGCAGTCCTTCGAGATTGTCGTGATATTGGATTATCTAGATTTGAGGAAAAGTACAGACGAGGTCGTATGCAATTTCAGGTTGCATTTAGTGAAGATTCAGATATGACCTCTGGAGAAATTGGTTTACGTTTTTTTATGTCTGAATTACCTAAACATCTTGAAGTGATAAGAGAAACAGCAGAAGGTTATAGTGGTGGTATTAAAATAGCAATTGATCCATTGACTCCTCTATTATTAGAAATCCCAGATATTAATCATCAACGAAATGCAATTAATAGAATCTTCTCTTCACTTAGGAAAATTGGCACCACAGTCGTAACAATTGAAAAAGGGTTCGGAGAAGCACTAGCAAAGGTTCCTTTATTTCTTTCTGACTCAATTATCGAATTAGAACACATAGGATTAGGTGGAATCTACAATCGAACAATAAATATTCGTAAATTTAGAGGTTCTGCCCATTCAGAAGCTCCACAGCCGATTGGTTTCGAAAAAGAAAAAGGATTGTCAGTTTATGATATCTCCAATGATTAATTCTGATTTATCCTTGAAAAATCTATCAACAGCTATATCTTCAATTGAAAAGGAACTTGATCATCTTAATAAATTCAGAGATGTCCAAGCTGTTATTCTATTTAGATTAGATGGAAAAGTATTAGAATCTAAATATAGTCAAGAATCATCTCGTAGTATATTGATAGTTATTAGCTGGGTCAAAAATATTATTTCTAAAACCATGGTGGAGTTACAAAGGGGTTCAAAATCAGTTAAATATGATAAAGAAATAAAGAAAGGGGAAAGTATTCCAGTCTATTTTTATCGTGCCGGGAATTCGAGCATCTTGGTCACATTTCTTGGTATTTTAGCTAATACTGGTTTTATGGAAATTGAAATGAGTCGTACATCGCGGAGATTGGGCTGGATCATTGACCAAAAAAAGCCTTTAGGTGATTAAATGATTAAAGCTAGCGTAGGTCTTCATATAGACCACGATTTGAAATATGCCACCATCAAGGCACTTAAAGAAGCAGAAACTGATTTAATTGAAGATCCTTCAGTAATTCTCTATTTTACTGGGACTCATGTTGGGGGAGAGAAAACTTACAATGAAGCAATGGCTATTATCAAAGAGAAGTACCCTAATGTTCCTCTTGCGGGATGTTCAGGTGTCGGTGTAGCTAATCAAAAGGATTATGGACTGAAGGGAGTAGGATTGATGCTTATAAGCGGTATTGAAGCTAAAAGTCATATTATCAAAAGATTTAGGATAGGAACTAGGTATAAAACATGGAAAGTTGTCAGAAAATGTGATAAAACAAATAGAAATGGGAAAAAAAGTCATTCCAATACTACTAACATATTTTTTCCTCCAGGACTTGGTTTTCCCAAATTTATGGTAAATATGCTTAGTCATCGCCTCGAGGGTTTCAATCCTTTTTTCGTTTTGAATAATAGCATATGGCGTAAGTTTCCAATTCTTTCAAGAATTACAGGAAAATTCGTTGGAATATTGATGGATTTATTAGGAATAGGTATTTCTTATTCATCTTCATGGTCTCTTTTTAGACAGCTTTATAAAAAAGGATTACATTTTACAGGAACTTTTGGAGCTGATCCTATTATGATGAGTAAATCTTATCAGTTTTATAATTATAAAACCTATAAAGATTCTCTATCTTATGTTTCATTAAGTTCCCCTAAGCTAAAATTTGATAGTAAAACAGATTCGGGTGCTGAAATTGTTACTAATAAGAGCTTTGACATTGATAGTTTCCTTAATGGTGGTTTTATCCCACGGATTCGTGGAAAGTGGGGGTCTCAAGGTTTACTTGAGATACTCGATATGGAAAAAACTCCTGACATTTTAGAAGAATGTACAAGAAGGTACTTTTATTACAATGCACATCGCCCCCTATGCGTGTTCGATGAAAAAAACAATCCAAATCTTTATGCCTTGGCAATAAATCCCAATTTAAAACATGCTATTATTACAGCTCCAAACCAAATAATCAAAAAATTACAAATCAACGATCCTGAACATAGCAAAGCGTTCATTAGTGAGCAGAGTGCAATAACAATTGAAAATGAAATTGATAAGACGCTTTCTAATCTTATTACAAAAAATACAGTCTATGGTTTATTTTTCGATTGTGGAAATCGAGCAATGATAGTAGGAGACAGATTTGAACAATATACCAGTAAATACTCAAACCATCTTGATAAAATTCCATATTTAATTATCATTTCAGGTG
>JAUUVJ010000247.1 GCA_030589605.1 Candidatus Hodarchaeota archaeon
CGAACTGTTCATTACCAGGATAAACTCTTTCACCAATCCATCCCTCTGCATAACGATGTGCAAGATCAGATATCGCTAATTCTCTTACTGCAGGGCTGGTTAAGTTTTCACTTGCAATTAAAGGAATGGCAGCATTCCAGTAATCATGATGGTTTTGTACAATAGTTCGAATTTTTAAAAAATCAGGATCAAGAGGCATAAACTTATCACCGACTGAGTTTAGCTATTAATTATTCCTACATATAGAAGTTATAAAAAAATTCTCAAGATGCTTACAAATAAACGTACTTTGAATTTATTCACTGATATAAAGAATGAAGGAGCCTATAATCTCATGAAAACTCAACTCTATGAATGGCATTCTAAAAATGGTGATATGATCAACTTTGCAGGCTTTCAAATGCCTGTAATGTATAGTTCAATAAAACAAGAACATCTTGCTGTAAGAAATTCTGCTGGTTTGTTTGATGTTTCTCACATGGGTCGAATGTGGATCAAAGGTAACCACTCTGAAAAATTTTTGAATTTGTTAGTTCCTCGAGATCTAAATAAAACGGCAGTGGGAAAAGCTTCATATACTTTTATGCTTAATGAGCAAGGAGGTTTCCGTGATGATCTTGTATTTGAAAGAATCGATTCTGATGTTTGGCTACTTATATGGAATGCAGGAAATCTGGCAAAAATTAGAGACTGGATGATAGTATTGAAAACAATGGTAGAACAATTTACAGATCTTAATCTAACCTTTGAAGATATTTCAGATTCATCTGCGATGTTTGCTCTGCAAGGACCAAAAGCACAAGAAATAGTAGAGGCCAGTCTTCCCAATGAAAATAAACCTCCTCGTCCATGGAATATTCTTCAAACTAAAATTGACGATATAGATCTAGTTATTTCAGGAACAGGATACACTGGAGAGGCTGGTTATGAGATAATTGTTCTTAATACATCTTCCGAGAATCCATCTAATGCAGAAAAAATATGGAATCTAATTCTAAGAACGGGTAAGCCTTATGGACTACTACCTTGTGGATTAGGAGCAAGAAACTCACTTAGGTTAGAAGCTGGTTTAGCCTTGTATGGTAATGATATCGATGAGTTCAAAAATCCTATCGAGGCTGGTTTATTTTTCCCTCCATTTGTACACATGGATAAACCCTACTTTATTGGTAAAAATAAATTAATAACTCTCAATCAGGAGAAGAATATGGTACGTGTTGGATTTCAAGCTCTCAAAAAAGGCCCAAGCCCTCGACCTGATGTCAAACTCTTCAAAGATGATAAAGAGATAGGTTATACTACATCGGGAGGATTTTCTCCACTATTAAATATTGGAATTGGGATGGGTTATGTTCCCGTTGAACTAAAGGATGATGGAAACATAATTGAATTTGAAGTGAGAGGAAAATATCATAAAGCTAAAATTGTGAAATTTCCACTCTTTGATTCAACTAAATATGGATCAAAAAGAAAACAATAGTTATTTATTCCTTAGTAAGCATTATTCCTTAGATCACGTCTCACCTGAGCCTTATAATTCCTACTTAGGGGTCACTACGGGTCAGTTGAGCGTCCTGAGCACAGGGGTTTACTTCTTTTTCTTTTTATTTTCAGGTGATTCTCCTTTTTCCCCGCTAATTCCTCCTAACTCTGACAAAGCACTTGAAAATAACTCAGCAAGCTCAGGAGGTTTCACTTGTGAATCAGAAGACGATTCTTCTTGAGGAATTTCTTTATAAGATACTCTAGGTACCATGAAAGGATCAGATTTTTCATCTTCAGCCAATGAAGTGACAATCGAAGCGAGAGGATCATCAGATTCTTTACCAAAAATATCATCTGTTGTTTCAGGTTGTACTGAGTCAATTCCACCTTTTTCTTGGATCGGCAACTGGCTTTCCTGAAGTTCTCGCTGTAAAACATCCAAATCTGATTCTTTCTTAACTTCACTCTCTTTTCCCAAAATGTGTTCAAGAGGAGACAAATCAGGGGTTTTTTCAATAGCACTCTTAGAAACATCTTCTACTAATTGAACTTTTTCATCAACAGAAGTTGGAACGGTTCCTTTTTTCCATAAACGACCAAAATTATCGACTTCCCATTCACCATCGCCTTTAATCTCTTCTTCAACTTCAATACCCCCAACAGGAGCTTTTGTATCAGCGGTAAATAAAGAAGTAACTTCATCATCAGATAGAGAGCTTTTTACTTCTCTTGAAACTTCAACTTTAGCAAAATCTTCCTCCAAAGCTGGTTTAATACTCTCTACTGGAATTTCTTCCTTCCTTGTTTTAGGTTCATCAACGGATGGTTCTTTAAGTGAAAAAAGCGTGTCTATTTCATCATCAGATAGAGCTGTTTTTTGGTCAACACCAGTATCATCACGAGGGGGAATTTCTAACACTTCTCTCTCTGGAATAACTGTATCTTTGGGTTTGATTTCAGGCTTATATGATGATATTTCAGGTGTAAGATCAGGTTCAGAAATGGGTTCAGGGTCCATTGTTGAATCAATATCATCTACTGATACAATTCCTTCCAATGATGGAATTTCACTAGATAATTCCTGATCTTGTTCAAAAGTTTTAATCACATTTACAACTTCTTCTTCCCTTATTTCTTCTGTAGGTTCTGTCGAGGGTTTTAAATCTGAAATTGTATCGGTAGTTGAAACTATTTCTGATGTTTCGACCAATTTGACCTCTATTCCTGGCTTTGGTTCTATTTTAAATGCTAATTCAGGTTTTAGCTCTGGTGTAAGGACAGGAATAGGTTCAGAAACGGGCTCAGAAGTGGGTTCAGATTCAGGTTCAAGAATAGGTTCAGAAACAAGCTCGGGAATAGGTTCAGGTTCAGAAACAAGCTCAGGTTCAGGTTCTAATAGGACTTCTAAATGAGATTTTTGACGCTTTACTAATGATTCGTATTCTTTTTTGTATTTTTTAGTTTTTAATCCCAAATCTTTGAAATAACCATTAATCAATATTATTTTTTCATTATCCTTCGATTTTTCTGAATCCTTTAATAAAAATAGTAGAATTACTCCAACATTTTCAGTTTTATTAATCATTGAACCCAAACGTGTTGAATAATCAAGGTAAGAATAAGCGATGTGCAGATTGTTTGATTCAATCGCACTCTCTAGCAAGTCAACTACTGTGTCCAAAAGCTCATCAAGATCCTGAAGCTCTTCATATAATTCCAAAGTCTGCTGAAAAGATTTTACTGCCTTTTCTTTATGACCCATTATTAAATATCGTGTTAATCTTGCTAAAAGTTTCGCCTCATACTTATCGGCTTTATATTTCCTACAAATATAGATACCCCTATTCAGGATTCTAAGTGCATGCTTTGGGGTTTTGAATTTTTCTGCTAAACTTGTATATACATTTATTACGCTCTTAAAATCATTAATTTGACGATAATAATCAGCTGCCTGATATGCATATTCCGACGCTAAATCAGGATTCTCAACAGCAACATAACTCGCAAATTTTTCTGTTAACTTAGCTGCAAGTAAACGACCCTCATTACCGAGTTTTTTCTCTATAGTAATCATCTTAATAACACGATCAGTGTACTCTCGTGCAGCCTCTAAAAGTGAATTTGCTAATAAATCCTTTATAAACACAAATGAGGCGGGAATAACCTCTGATAAAGGAGCTTTTGTACATTCCAAGACTATTGCCATCAAACCCGAAGAGATTGATATTTTATCAATATCTATCATTTTTCTGGCATATTTATTTGCTAAACGATCTCCTTCTCCTTCCATACCCTCACTATAAACAGATTTCACGAAATTCACAATAGAATCAGCGATCTCATCTGAAATTTCTTCAGTCTCAGTTATTTTATCATAAATTTTTTCAGCGAAATTCGAAAACTCATCAAATGATGGCTTTAATACTTGTTTAATCGCTTCAATAAGTTGAATATCTGGATTTTTAAGTAATAAAGGTTCTAAGTAATCTTTACAGAGTTTTAAAAACTCATCCTTTCGCCCGCGAATCTCAATGATTCTTTGGAAGATTTGTAACGAAGACTCTTTATCCTGCTGATAGGCTGTATTAAATACCATTTGTAAGTATTCTAGTCCTTTTTTAACCTCACCTTCCTCCTCAAGTAAAGAAGCTATTTCTAAAGCGAATTTTGTCGCAGTTTCAGTATCACCTGTATCCAAAGCGACCTGTGAATAATTCTTTACCGCATTAATGGCTAATTTATGTTGCTTATGACTACGTCCGAATCGAAGAATCAAATCAGTCATCCGATTTGCATCTTCAAGCTGTTCATACTCGACAAATTTATCTCGCATCTTTTCTAGATAATTAATAACAGTTCCAATATCTCCAAGTCGTTCATAATATCTAGCACTTTGTACACAATAAATATAGGCATCTTGATAATTCTTTTGCTCCATTTGTTTATCAATCAATCTAGATACGACATCTATTGATCCTTTGAAGTCTTCTTTTCGCTCTAGTTCTTTTAGAATTATATCAGTAATCCTCTGAGCTAACTCCAATGAATGACTGATTAGTTCTTTTTGGAATCCGATCAATCTTTCTACAGCACCCTCTGGATCCCCCATTCCATGATAAGCCTCTGTTGTTTTATGAATAAATGTTTGAATTAGATCATACCTCTCTGTATTTTCAAACAGATACTCCAAAAATTTACCCATATTATCTATAGCTCTTGTATAGTCTTTTTTCTTGAATTGAAGAGCTACAAGCTGATCAACCATAAAAGCTGCCTTATCGACATCTTTTAGTTTCGTTAAATCTTTAATAAATGACATTAGAATATCATAATCAGAAGTATCGGTCTGAATCAGCAAATTACCAATATATTTCATGTATTCAAATATCATTTCCGTTTGTTGGTGTTTTTTTCAACTCTTCAATAAAATTTTTGCAGAAATTAATAACGTCTCCAATTTTCTTATCTGTTAAAAGTCGTGAAAGCTCTAGATTTACCATTTCTTGAGCCGTTAGGGCTGCATTTTTGGATACTAATTCACTAACATATTTTAAAACGATCTTTTCGCGTTTTTTCTGATCTTTTATAGCGTTTAGCGCAGTTTCTATATATGCTTTTGATCGGTCTTGCATACCTAGTTTTCCGAATAAATCTCCTAAAGCTAGTTGTTTCTCTATTTTACGTGTTTGGTCTTTTTTAAAGGCTTTTTCAATTAAATTTTCGACAAATTTCAGATAATCAGTTGCTGCTGAAGATTCTTTCAAATCTACAAGACCATTAACGATACTCAAACTAAAATCTACAGCTTCTTCTATTTGGGATAATTCATAAAAAATTTTTATTGCTTGGTTTCCAAACTCACATGCTTTTGAAAAGTTTTCAATATCCATTAAGAACTCTGAACTTTTAATAGCGATATTTAATGCTTTTTTCTTTTGATCTTGTGTTTCACACGAAATAATATACCTATCAACATATTTGGAGTATAAATGTTTATAATTTGCCTCTTCAAAGATTTCTAAGGTATTTTCTATTGATTCAAGTAATTCAAAAACCGCATTTCGCTTTTCAAAACCTTCTAAAGATTTATCAATTAAATATTCAATCTCTTCATTATAAAAATCTCTTTCTTCCTCAGTTAATTTCCCATCCTCAATTTTACTTATTTGTTGAACTGCAAAATGGGCATATCTTTCAGCATTTTCGCTCATTACTACAGGTAATCTAGCTTTTTCATAGAGATCAACCTGTTTTCTAGCTATCACTACTGTATTTTTGAGGACATTGAAATTCTCTTCTTCTGAAAGGTATTGATCCAATATTAAACCGCATAAATTTGCAGCATTCAAGTACTTTTTCTGCTCATTCAATATTTCCAATGATTCTATGACAAAATTGTAAGCTAAATCAAGATCAATATCTAATAATTCTTCAACTAACTCATTTCTACGTTTAAGTGCACGTGATGCCTTTTTTTGCTCTTCTAAATAATATACTAATTTTTGACCAAACTGTAAAATACCCTTTGAGTTTTTCTCTTTCTTGAATCGATCAAATAGCACCTCAGTTACTCTTGCTGCTGCTTTCAAATCATTATCAGTCTCATGTTGTTCTATAACCTTCATAAAATGACCTACGGCAACATTCAGAATAACCTCATCCATTGGTTTCAGAGCTAGCTGCTCTATCATCTGAAATACATTTTCTGAGGCGTCGTAAAGATAACTGAAGGATATTTGTGGGATTGCATTATTTATTGCGCGAGCTATCTCATCCTGATCAATAGTTATCTCTGTAATATCTGATAATGTTCCATTTTTCTGCTTGAATCTAATAAACCAGGAATCCATCTTCCGCATTATTATACAGATCACTCCACCTGACTTCTGAATTTCAACTTCTTTTACAGGTAATGGTTGTCCTTCGTTGACAAACTCTTTCACTTTTGCTACGAATTTATCAAAGTCCTTTGCATC
>JAUUVJ010000326.1 GCA_030589605.1 Candidatus Hodarchaeota archaeon
AGAATTATTGAAATTGCTCTTGGATGAACAGCTGATCAAAGAAGAGGATTATCCGCAAACAGGGTTTGACTGTTTAGGAAATGTGGTAGCTGGACGTCTACTGGAGAAATACCATAACCAGCTGGTCGCAGCTCGAACCCAGTCAGAAGAACCATTGCATATTGTGGATAAGTTCCTGAACTGGTTAGAAAGCAGTCATATAGCACGTTCGGGTATGACTTATCTTCTTGATTGTCAAACTTGTGCATTGTGTCAAGTAGAAACGGAATGTTTTTTCCTAACTTTCTTAGAAACAGTTTTAACCTATTTGGGTTATGATACTGTTCTTAGACAACCTCAGGCTTTTCAACGATATTTGTATTTGACAGAGTCTTAGAAAGAAAATATGTACTAAAGATTAAGAAGAATGAATAATCAATTCAACTTTTTTCGAATATTTAAGAGGTAAAAAAAATGATTTATTGATGATTTGATTATGAACAGAAATCGTAACTTATTATGATAGGTGAAATTATGGTAATGTTGGTCTCCTCAGAAGATTGGCAAGGTGATCCTCGAGAAGTCTTGAATACATCTCCTATTGGATCTATGCTTCCGTTTATGGGTCGGCAGACATTTGATTCACCAATCGAAGTGATCTTTGGAATTAGAGAGGAAAGTTGTCGTATACCATTTGTTAAAAATAATCCTATTAAAATCCGTACAGGTGTTTTGGAGGAGGTAGGGGTCTATCTCATCCCTATAGTTCTCCGACTATGCTATGAGGGGTCTCCTACCGAGTATTTCGAAAATTGGCTAAATATTTACCCGTCTGACTCCTTTGCAGCAGAAATTTTTCGTGTATTGTATCGACAAAGACGAATAGTATTGCAATTCTTTGGAGAATCAGGTCAGATCGAACGAATATTGTTTCTATCTAATAACATCGGATATTGGTTGGGACTTAATTTAACCCTGAACTCACAACAAGAATGGTCCTACGATGAATTTGATCAAGCCCGTGAGCAAATATACAGGCGGTTTACTACTATTAAAGAGTTGTTTTGCTATCTAGGACTTCCTCAAGTTAGAAAGGTGGTAGACAGTTGATGTTAAGACAAATGGGAAATTGTCAGATAAGTCTCATTCAGAAAGATATTTTACTTCTTACTACTACCACTACTAAAACAAAATATTCGGATAGATCAGAGGAGAAGAGCATAGTTCTGGTATCCATAGTAGAATTACATGATTTTGATAAAGCAAATGAGAAGCACTATAGTTTAGTCAACCCTTTCATTGGTGATGAGGTTAGCCTTAGAACCATTATTTGTATAGCAAAACAAAAGAAAAGTAACGCTATTTGGCCCATTAATACGACTTTTCTTGTCATTAAAGTAGAATATGATATAGGAAACTCACCAACTATTCCAGCGATCACGTATCCCCAAATTCTCACCCAAATGTGGGAGCAATTACTCGCCATCCGAGACCCACTTTTAAAGGCAGTATTACCTACCATTAAATATACAATCCTTCAAAAAAGACTTTTACAAAAAGCTCAGTCTTTTGAAAATTATAATGATAGCCCATCTCAGGTATTTTTTCACAGGTTCAGACATATATTCCCCTTGATCATTCTGAATGTTGGATTAATTTTACTATCTTTGATGGGTATGGGTATAATCATCTTCGGACCACCCCAGACTCTTTCAGAAATGGTTAATATCGCTATTGTAGCAGGCGCTTTAACAAGTTCAGTTATTTGTGCTAATAATATTAGTAGAAAATATCGGAGTTAACAAACAATCAAAAACGATTTGTAGAGATTAAGGAGAATTATTAAGTATGAACGTATTGGACGAAAGTGAGAAGGAGATGAATAAAAGACAGAATAACATGGAATTGGATTATTTTTTATTGGAAAACAAATTTGACTTCCAATTCAGTAAATACTCCCACTGGTCGTTTATGGAATTAGCTATTAGGGCAAATATAATGAAAAAGATGTCTAATTGGTTTGGCGAAGAACAGTGTGATCCTCATGCAGATTTCATCCTATCGTACTGTTCTGGTGATCTACAATATCATGTTTCACAATTAATCGTTGACTTCATGGAAGCTTGGGTAAAATGAACAGATTGTGTAAATAAAGTAGTAATAGCATTTCAAAGCTATTACAAAACAAAAAAATTCATTGTGTTTTGAGTATTTAAAGGCCAGCTGATATCACTATTATGATAGAGATAAAAGTAATCCATAATTTGATCCATAATTCCAAGATCAAATATGGTAACCTATCAATTAGTCTACAGAGCCAACTGAAGGAGGACTGCGTGTGATCCCTGCTGATGATCCTCATATACGAGCTTTTTTTGAAAGACACGGTTCAGGTGAGGTATGTAACGCCTCCGATATATCTGAAGAAATGCGTGAAGTTGGAGCAGTCAGATTTACCGCTATTAAGCAACAATCTCCTGTCCTTGAGCAAGTTCTCGCCATTGATGGAGTACAGACACATCAAAAATCCATGCGTGCACTTACATCATCCGCTTACTATATTCGTTGTAAAAAGTGTGAGATACCCCCTGTAGTCACTCAAGCGGTCGTTTTTCATCCCCAAGGGATAATAAGGATATTTGAGGATTAATCAATCATTACAGCACCCCCACCTGCAGAGTTTCAATGGCCTGTGAATGATGGATACCACTTTTATCTAGAGCATAAATGCCCCCTATGCGCTGAAAGGTCAGCTGTGGTCGCCACTTTCCGCAAAAAAATTGCGCAATTAATCAATTCTTATATCAAGTGGACGAATCTGCCAAAGAATGGCTCCTCTCCGACAGCAGGGTTCATCGCGCGTCCCACCTGGATTACGACTTATTTCCATAAGAAACGGATCGACCTTTCGTATGCCCAAAAGACAGCCTTAGCTTGCATAAAGCGCTATCGTGACCTTAAGACATCGCGAGACACTCGTGTTCTACCCCTCGATAAGTTTCAAATTGAACTTAATGAGGGGCTTTTGGATGTCCTTCGCAATTTAATTCCACCACTTCATACGGAGGAACAGTTCTGTGGACTGATTAAAGGCACATATATCTTTTTATTGATGTACTACTTGGATGATTTGCACCATTTCCGTCATCTTGACCCCTCGAATAATTTTTCATTCTCTTTTTCCGCCTTACAGAAGGAATTTCGAGTAGTCGCTAAAACTCTTACCTATGAGGAAAAAAAAGGGGTGTTGTCGTTCAGTATTCTCCTTGTCGATGCTGCTTATCAATCCCTCACACTTCAATCGCTACCTGTCCCTAAGTGGGTCAACTCCTTTCGGGAGTTCATCTCCAGGTTGTTTCCACACTTTCGTACCGAAAGCTAGCAACGCTAGCTTTTCCTATCATTTTAAAATAAAAGAATTATTCCATTTTATTTGATTTTCGTTTATTTTGCCTTCTAAGGAGGATAAATACAGATACAAATGGTATCCCAATCAATGAGAACACAGTACTAGTGCTGGACGTTGTCGAGGAATCATCTGAGGTACTTCTTAACGAATCAGGATGATAGTCATGAATCAACACTGAAATATCCCATGGGTATAAACCTAGGTTTTCTAGAAATGTATTCTCCCCATATTCTTCGTTGAGCTGTTTAGAACCTCTTACTATAAAGAAAAAAATCACTGATTGAGTTTTTATATTCAAAATAAAATTTGCTATGTATAATCTCGTCAGACTGAAACAGTATTATTGATTACTCGAAGGGTTGGAAAAGCTCATTGTAAAGGAAGAATCTAATAACAAAATACTGCGCGTTGTTGATTTGACTCGAAGCATTGCAAAAGATAATATCCAATCAGAGCTATCTTTAAGAGCTCGTTTAGATAAAGACACTCCTTAGGTTTCACAATATAATTTTAAACGACTTTACGTCCTTTCATTCGACTTTTTTTGACAACCTAACTACTTGTTGGAGAACTTTTTCTTCTTTTGACTGCAGGAGCTTGTAAATCGTATAAATCATTGCGAATGTTATCAAAATCATCCATAAACTTAGTCGGGGAATCATTTTCAACAGGGATCCGTTTTTCATCAAGAAATGCTCTATAACTATCAGCTCTTTTCGAGATATCAGCATAATTAGTTTTCGCTTGTACATAATCTCCCCGTTTTGTTTTTAGTTTAAACTGATCCCCAAGCAATTTGATTACCGCTCCGAACAAGGTGATTACAGCGAAGACTGGTACCAGATTTTGAGCAGTAGGATCTAATGCTGCTGGGATAGTTAAGCCAGAAGTGGAAATGGTTAGTAAACCTAATCCTATATTAAATATATCGATAGCCCATATTTTTCTTTGTAATCTCTTGATTTTTCCTTCACTAATATTTATAAAATTACCCGCTGTTTTTTTGATCTTTGTCAACGCATCTTTAATGGTTAACATTTGAGTTCCATTACTTTTTTTCGTATTTATTCCTGGGGTATCTATTGTTTTCATAAAATCGGAGTAATTTTTCTGGTTATTGTTGAATACGTCGGTAATGATTTTGTCTACCTCGATTTCTTTTTCATCTGCTTTCAAAATCAAGCGATAAATCTCTGCTAATTTAATTTTATCATCTGTCATTGTAGTCCTCTCCCTTTAATTAACTCACTCGTTTGAAGCTCGTCCTTTACCAGTCGGAATTCTTCCTTACAGGTCACTATTACTGATACCTTAAGTTCTTTCGTATGTTTCGTAAAGAATGAGACAAATCCGTCCACCATCGCTCGTACAGCAATAAATTGTGGAATTCCTCCAATAGCTGTTGTCAAAATTGGGAGTGCAATTGTTTTAACCTCATACTCTTGAGTCTTCTTCAGGGCTCCTAGAGAAACATTAAATACTGAAGAAGCCCTCATGAAACGGTGATGAGGTAATATCGCTTGAAAAAGATACTTTACGCCAAGGCCACTACCTGAAGTAACGACTACCTTTCCTGGTTTGAGCAAATGGGCATCTTTCGAGGAAGTTCGAATCGTCTTCACGCTATTTCGCAAAGTGTCATCCCCCCGCTCCCAAATTTTTTGACTGATGCCCACTACCATGGTCAATTCCGCATCCGCAGGTATCACAAGAGCATCACCTTCAAACTCTATAATTTTCCCTTCTCGGACTTCAATTGATTGAGTCTTCTCTATTATCGATATTGTATACGAATTCATATTTAAGCTGGTCTCCTAGCCAGATTTACTTGGTTAGACGATATTTTGGTCAACTTACTCCTCCAAATTCATCTAGCTGCACTATGAAGGTACTTACCAAAATATAAGCTTTTCTCTGTA
>JAUUVJ010000125.1 GCA_030589605.1 Candidatus Hodarchaeota archaeon
ATATTTTCTAAATCCATGTAAGCTAAGATAGTACAATCAGTGAAGCTAAGGGGTTTTTTAGGCCAATCAGCTAATTGTTCCCATTTCTTCCAAGATGTTCCAAAATGTTGGTCACTTATTTTCTTAAATTGGACAAATTCAGGTTTTTGACATGTAACCTGATATGCATTGATAACTAAATCTTTTCGATGAGTATGGCCCCAGATGGTTGTTAGTACTTCATCGACAATATAATCAGTGGTTAGAAGAGATCCATATTCGACCTTTTTAAGCTCTTTCAAGAGCTTTTTTGCATTATTGTGATTTTCATCTCGTGTATTTAATAGAGCTACAAAAAAACAGCTATCTAGAAAGGTAGACATGATAATTCTAACTCTCCAGATTGTAGGTAATTTTATTTATTTGAGATGATAATTTTTCTGTTCCTTCGCCAAAATCTACTGCCGAATCCAAAATAGATTCGATAATAAGATCATTGAGAGAATTCTTTTCACGCTGAATTTCTTGAATCATTTGTTCGTAGTTCTTAGCTCCAATCCTAAATGTAAGTTCTAAAATATCCTTTTTACTTAGTTTTTTCTTCGTATCAAGATAAATCCGTGCTTGTAATTCTTCTAAATCTTCTTGAAGATCAAATTTAACTGTGGACACCAGGAACACCGAGTAACTCAGAACACCATTATTTTATAAAGGTTGTGATCTTTAATAATTAGTCGCAAAAGGCTGGATTGATAATTTGTGGAATCATAAAATCCTTGGAATATGTATGGAATTCTCAAACATATTTAATAATGAAAACTAGGATTAAACTAACGATAAATGGTTATTATAAACCAGTTTTATGATCAAAGTAGAATAAACTTAAAAATAGTGAAGTTCTTATGACAAGTGTTTTGAATAACTATTCAATTTAATGAGAAGGATCGGTAGATGCTTTTAAATGTACCAATTCTAAAAAATAAACTTATAGGTTTTGTCGTATTAGGTTTTTTATTCCTTGTATGTATAAATCAGTTCAATATTTTAATAAATCCTTTTGAGGAGGATGAAAATCCAGATAATCCTTCCACACCTGGCGCTAACACCCCGATTTCTGGTAACATGCCACAACCATCTTCTCAATCTCCGTTTATTGAAGATCCAAATCTAGCTGTTAATGCACCGCAGATTCCTCTTAATGGAGGGGATGCCGATAACTGGACAATTATGATCTACATGGATGGAGACAACGATCTTGAGGGAGCTTCTCTTATAGATATGAATGAGATAGAGAGTATTGCCTTTGATAATAAAGGAATAAACATTATTGTACAAATAGATCGTGCAGAAGGCTTTGATGACAGCGATGGAGATTGGATGGGTACTAGACGTTATGAGGCAGCTCCTGACTCTAATCCTAATCAAATTGGATCAATTCTACTTGAAGATCTTGGCGAAGTAAATATGGGGAATGGTAGTGTTTTGGCAGATTTCATTAATTATTCTCTCTCACATTACCCAGCACAACATAGCGCCTTAGTACTTTGGGATCACGGAGGGGGATTAGATGGCATTTGTTGGGATGATACTTCAAGGCATGATCAGCTTTCATTACTGGAAGTTAGACAAGCCATTACGATGGCTAAAAACGAGTTAAAGAATAAGGGATTCAATGAAACGATTGATATTCTTGGTTGTGATGCTTGCTTAATGGCAACTATTGAAGTAGCTTATGAATTCAAAGATCTAGCTGAATACTTGGTCTTTTCTGAAGAAGTTGAACCTGTTGATGGTTGGCCCTATCACCTAATAATTGATGATTTAGCCAATAATCCTTTAATGAAACCAGATCTGCTCGCTAAGATTATCGTTGAACGTTATGCTGAATCATATCAAGGACAGCAACATATGGTGACACAATCAGCTATTGATCTGAATAAAATTGATGAACTAGCGAAAAATGTTGATGAGCTATCAGAATTTCTTCAAACTCAAATAACTAACGAACCCATTAGTGGGAACTATTTTACAACTTACGCTGTTAATAGAGCACTAAATCTTACACAAACCTACGCTAGTCCGGGGATGATTGATTTGGGAGATTTCGTGAAACACTTAGAATCCAATTCTGATGATGTAGATATTGATGCGAAATGCAATAATGTCACTGATGCATTGAACAAAGTGGTCATTGCTGAGGAGCATGGGCCTCATCGAAGTGGCTCTACAGGGCTATCAATTCATTTTCCGAAGACTGGTACCGTCTATAAAACTAACTTCCAGTTCAAAGATTTGAAATGGGATGAGTTTGTTGAGAGTTACCAGGTTAAGCATGGTTCTACAGGCTATCAGAATTGGGTGTCAGGAGGAGAAGTCGACCCAAGTGTAGGAATTGATGTAGGCATTTACTTTGAGGTTGACATCTATTGCCCTGATAATGGAACGGACATAACGGTTACGTGGTATGTGGATAATTTTGGAACAATGGATGCAGAAGATGTTGTAGTATTATTTTACGAATCAGGTGATAGTGCTCGTGAAGATCAAATCTTGATTAGATTCTATGAAATCGATGTTGTACCAGTCGGCTCTTATGTGTGGGGAGATTTAACTTGGCAGGTGAATGTAACTGGTTGGAGAATAATAAGCGCTTACATTTGGTCAATGAATGATGTAAACCCCTCTGATAATGAGTATTCTGATTATATTTGGGTTGTTCCAAGTCAAGGATCTCCCACTGGGTATTGTTGGTTCAATATTACCGATGAAGGGTATCCTTATGAAGGATACGACAATTATATGTACTTCGGTGTTGAAAATTGGGGTGTAGGGGATATCAATCCATGGATGGGTAATATTACTATTTTTGCATATTCCTATGAACAAAATGTTTGGTATACTATCGCAAATCTTAGTTTTTGGATCGATGGATGGATTTCAGGTTATCCACCAGCATTTGAAGATTGGATTACATGGAACCCCAATTCAGGGGGTTGGTGGCAGATTCTATTCATTGTTTATTATGAAGACGATCCAGTGCACGAAGATGATTATTATGCGTTTGATACATGGGTCATTGAGGATCAAGTAGATCTTGAGGTCAAACTTTTGGACTACGACTGGCCTATCGAAGGTTTTTACGGTGAATTTGACATTGCAATCGTCAATTATGGATTAACCTCTCCAGGAGTCGATGCTGCTTATTTTGTCTGGGTTTATTCAGAATATGAAGCATCTTGGAATGATACTTACGACTGGGAACTGATTTACTCAGATTACATTTCAGGGCTTGGTGGCTGGGAAGATTCGAATTACTATGTGCTAGAGACATTCGATTGGACACCCGAGTGGGGTGGCTATTACACCATTTGGATTGAGGTTTATGAAGATTACTTGATTGACCCAAGTCTCGATAACGATCCCATCGAGTCTAACAACTTTGATTATGTAGATCTGTTTGCCATCTCTCTCTCACCCGATCTGGAATGCCATGCCATGGCCTTTGATGAATTGACCTACCAAGCGGAAACAGAGTCTTATTTCTATTTTGAGGTCTGGAATGTTGGACTCACAGATTCTCTAGCGGGCGATACGGAAATCTACATCTATGATTGGTCTCTGGAAACAAATCAAACAACCGTTATTTATTCAGGAGTTACTGAACTTGATATCCCCTCTTTTAGCTATCTCTATGGTGTTTTTGCTTGGATCCCATCATCTCCTGGTTGGCATGTTGTCTTCTTCTATGCAGAGGATATTTCTAATGAGTATCTTGTAGATGAATTTAACTGGTATTATCTTTTAATCTGGGTTGAAGAGCCCCCTGAGCAATCTGAGGATGTCAGTTCTTCTATCTGGGAAAGCCCTGAGGATTATTATATTAGTTTTTATTCCACCGATGTCGGCGATATTGACAATGATGGCGAAATTGAAGTGGTCATAGTGGGAAACCTCACTGAAATTTCAACTGAGCTAGAGTTCATGGGACTTTGGATCTTCACGTATGATAGCCAAGCAAACCGATTGGTACTTGAATATCAATTCTATTGGTCAACTGGCGCTGAAGAAACACTACAGGCAGTATTAGTGGAAGATCTCGATGCTGATTTCATCCCAGAAATCATAATTGCAGGTTTCTATCTAAATGAAACTAATGGTATTTACTATAGTTACCTCGCTGTATGCATTTATGATGAATATTTAACAGTCGTTGAATATGATACTTGGCTTAATGTTTGGTTCCTTTCACTTGAGATAGCTCAACTGGACACTGACGCTTTGAATGAAATCTGTATTGTTGGGCATTATTGGGAATGGAATACAACAGCCTCCGATTGGGATCTTTACTCATTCGTGAGTATTTGTTCCTATGAGTATACAACCGAAGAGCTAGTAGAAGAATATTTCACCTACTGGACTGAAGGGGGAGATTCCTACCTTACTGGAGTGGAACTTGCTGATCTTGACTATCCTGTTCCAGATGGGATTAATGAGATTATTTTCTCAGGGTACTTCTTTAATGAAACTGATGTTTATTCCTATATCGCGGTGTATTCTTATGATTCCACTACCCCCGACCTGATCCTATTCGATTACGATTTCTATCAAGATGCCTATTTGTTTGATGTGAGTGTTGGAGAAGTCGATCAGTTTGAAGGCAATGAAATTGTCTCCTCAGGTTACTATATTAATGCAACTGGCCAATATATATTCACATTAATCTATTATTATAACACTTCCAGTAATAGTTTAGTTTTACAGGATGTTTTCTTTAATCAAGTCGGTGAAAGTGCAATAATTACCAGTATGGATCTCATAGATGTTGATAATGACCGTCGAGATGAACTTCTGGTTGGTGGTTACTATTATAACGATACTTTAATGAAATGGTTTGCTTTTGTTTTCATCTATGAGTATGAATATGGAACAACACTATATGATGGTACATTAAACCTCGAGTATTATATCAAATGGGCTGTTAGCAACGATTATCTTAAGGACATTAAAGCTGCCAACCTCGATCAGGACGACGATGTTGAATGTGTAACTGTCGGAAGTGCTGATAATCGGGGTCAAGCAAGTATCCAAACCATTGTGAACTACTATACAGGTGAGGTGATCTGGAGTGCAGAAGAATTTGGGATATCGGAAATAGCAATTATCACAGTTACAGATACTGATCTTGATACCGATCCTAGTAAAATAGATCAGGTAGATGTTCAAGTCAGTAGCGATTCTGATACAACAGGAATTACTGTAACACTGACAGAAACAGGATCGAATACTGGAGTTTTCACAGGTACATGTACATTTTCCCTAACATCAAGTAATAACAACTTAGATGTTCTATTGGTTACTGAAGGTGATATAATAACTGTTGATTACGATGATGCAATGACAACAAACAAAACTTCACTTACAATAAGCGTGAATGCTTTGATCACAACTACTCCTCCTACCAATCCAACGACAGAAGATAAAACTACTAAAACCACTCCAAAATCGTCGTCAGGATTTACGCTGATAACTGTTCTATCATTGATAGTTTTAATTCTATTAGTAAAAAGGAATCGAAAGCCTAAATAAAAACCAAGTGAAAAAATATCCTTTTTTCTTCCTCCTTCGACAAAAGAAGATTATCGCAAAGATAACCATGAAATTTATTATCATGAATCCATCATTGGCGATGAAGGTGGTAGTGTCACTCGTTCTAGTAACACATGATGAATATCATGAAGCAACGGTCATCAAACCAACAGAAGAAGATGGATATTCATATCTTGAAATTGTCAACAAGTACTCAAACTCAAATAATGCTACTAATTCAGATTTGACCTCAAATGAAAGTACTACCACTTCTGAAAATGCTGTTCCCAGTTTTGAATTCGGAGTTCTTGTTCTCCTTATATCCCTAGTTTCAATAAAATCACGAAAAAGGCTCCTTAGAAGCTGATTTCATTCTTGTAAGAATGTTTAAATCTTAGTGATCATTTATAAAGATCAAATCAACCTTACTGACTACTTGTAGATTAGGATATCCCTCACAATAAGATCGGTATTTCTTTCTCTTCATTTGAATAAATCACTGCATCGTTCTTTATTATCAATCTATCTTTCCTGATTTCTCTTGGTTTCAATCTTATCATTGAATTATTATTATGTGTGAAAATGGCTTTTTATTGATCGTTTTATTGTGATAATTGTTTTGGGATCACTCCAAGGTTCCTTTCATAATTCAAATAAAAGTCCTTTTAATAGATAATTTCAGGTTTATCAATGATAAAGGTATGATAGACGAAACCGCTTTCAACTTCTCTATAGCACTCTACTCCGTAGCGAGCTGGCTTGTTTTTTCCTTAATTGCCATTAAAACAAAAAAATTACTCTCTTGGATTGGAGTACTAGGATTCTTTGCACTTGGATCTATTTTCATCTATCTTCAAGTATTCAATGAAAGCTACCGGCTTATTGGAAATATATTCTATGTATTATCAGCTATTACGTTGCTTATAACCATTTTTTATGAGTATTATAATTTTTCATTAAACAAAGACAATAAAAGCAGATTACGCTTTCTTTCTGTCCTCATAATTATTGATTTGATATTCATTGTCCTCCCACTTGGAAGTTTTTTAGTCCGAATTCAACTTGCAATGCTCTTTTTGATATTACTCTGTATTGTATCATTTAGTGCTGTATATTCTGTAAAAGGGACTCCTTCCTACCTTTTAATGTTTTTAACACTTATCAGCAGTGCATTCACGTCATTAATGACTCTTCTTTCTAGTATTGAACCTTTAACTTTTTGGGAATTAAGCTATATTGGCAATGTTGTATTTATTACCTTTATCCTCGCTATTCCGTTAGTTAGATATTTTGAAGATAGATTATTGCTGAGCCAAGAAATGTATCAACGATTATACGAAATAACCCGAGTTGGTCTTATTACATCGTTTCCTGATGGATTGATATCGGCAGCAAACCCTGCTGCAGCTTCAATCCTAGGTTATGAGCATCCTGAAGAACTAAAAACTGTGAATGCCAAAGATTTTTATGCGAATCCTGAAGAACGTAATTTACTAATAACGAAATTGAAAGAGGAAGGATTTATCGATAATTATGAATTGAAACTGATACGTAAGGACAACACACATATATTTGTTCTAGCTAGCGCCTCCCTCCAAATTAAGAATGATGAAGACGTACCAAACATTGAATGGGTCTTCAGAGACATTAGTAACATCAGAGAGGCTGAGAATGCACGGAAAGAGCTAGAAACACGTCGAAAACGATTCATAGAGACTACATCCCATGAACTACGTACACCTTTAACAAATATTAAAGGATTTGTGGAAATCCTTGAAAAACAAGGTAAGGATATTCCTGATGATCGAAGAAAAAAAAGTTTTCAATATATTGAACGAAATATTTCGCGGTTAAATCGTTTGATAATCGATGTGGCGGATTTATCGAAAATTGAGAAAGATAGTTTTCAAATAGATAAACAACCTATTAATATTTGTGAATTTCTGAATGAATTAATAAATTCTTATAAAACACTGTTAGGCGAGAAAATAGAATTTAATCCATGTTTTGAAACAGATATTATAATACCTGTAGATCCTGATCGAATCCAACAGGTAATTGAGAATGTTATTAACAATTCCATTAAGAATAGTCTGAAAGACGATGTTAGGATAATAATAAATGTGATATCCTCCCCCAATTGGATAGAAATAGCTATTATTGATCATGGATCGGGGATCGAACCAGTTAACCTCAAACGTATATTTGAGCCATTTATTTCATTTGAGACAGAATATTCTGCTAGGGGAGCTGGGATTGGGCTTTACTTATGTCGGTCTATTATTGAACAACATGGAGGATCAATTAAGGCTCACAGTGGGGGTTTGGGATTTGGTACGACAATAACCTTTAAATTACCTTGCTAAACGAAAGAGGAACTTTCCTTATAATTGACGTCAAAGGCTGGTTTAGATAACAAAAGGATATACTCGGGTATATACTTACAACTTAATACTTGTTTGAATACCGTAAAAGGCTAGTACTCCCACTTTTTGGGACCATATTGTTTTGTTGAATTCTCCTAAATGAATATATTTTGATTTCATGTGTCTGGCCCCTCATTAGTCCAAAAAAACGATTTGGTATGGAAAAAACACACGCCTAACAGATAATTTAGGTTAAAATTCTTGGATTAGAAAGTTATCACCCTGAAGAAGAATTGTGTTGTCAACAGCTAGCTGGATTAGCTCATTGAAAATAGATGAAAAACAATTCTAGTAATTATAATATTAAATCACATTGATCATCAATAAATTATTAAAACACTTTCATTTCCCAAACTGCTAATGAAATTCATCAATGTATCGGAATCAGTATGGATATGTCAAGATAGTCAATATTATTTGGTAAATTCTGTTTGTGTAAACCTTGGATCAGAACTCCTGTTTGTTGACACAGGCATTAATTCTTTAGTTGCGCAAAAGTTTAGGAAAAAAATGCATAAAGTATTTAATCAAGAAAAAGCGATTCTGACATTAACTCATGCAAATAATGATCATTTCATAGGATTAGAAGCATTTATGGATCTCCCTGTTATAGTGTCAGATAAATTCATGTTACCTTTTCATAATCGTGTCAAATCAATGGAAATCAAGAAGTTTAAATCCTTTGTGCCCACAAAAACATACTCTTCTTCAATAATTTTTGGATCTGAAGGAGGATCATTGACTTTCACCCTTACTGGGGGTCATACAGACGATTCATGTTATGGTTATTATCCTGCTGAAAAAATTTTAATTGCAGGAGATAATATTATTACCGATATGTCACAATTTTTCCTTCACCCCGATTCAAACCTTCAGAAATATATTAAGTGTTTAAAAAGCTGGAAAAAATTGGATATTGAAACTATAATCCCAGGTCATGGAAATATAACTAATCCAGCTCACATTTCAAAAGTCCTCACCTACTTTGAAAGATTAAATGACTTTTTAATACAAGCGAAAAAATCTGATCTCCAAATTCATGAAATCCTAAAGCATAAGGATCTACCTAAGTATTTTGAACCAGACCCTAATAACTGGATTAGAAAGGGAATTGAACAAATTTACAGAAATTTAAACGTAAGTTGAAAATTCTTTTTGAAAAGACATCAGCCTTTTTTCTATTCGTATGTACAAGGTTGGACTTAAAAGAATATATTTGCAGTTAATATTAAGAGATGAGATAAATTGGTATTTGTGAATATTGTGTTTAATAGTCTTTTTTATTCAGTAATTGGGATTAAATAACTGAACCAAAGAATGTCAATTGGAAAACCAATCAAATTCTGGACATAAACCTGAGATGAAATATGCCAGATTAACCAAAATACAAAAGAAAATCCTTCTAGAATAGAATACTTGAATTTTGACCCCACGCAGTGGAGGGGAATAACACCTATAGGCGCACCATCAGCAGTAGTGGGATTGGCCATTCTTTACCGAAAAACAGGAGAATTTATAAAAACGCAAAAATATGAAGACTTGAATCATCGATTTTTACTGAATGATGATTGATGAAGATTCTTACATCGTAAAAGGCTGGTTTAGATAGGAAAAGTATATACTGGATAGAATACTGACTCAAATATTCTAGCATTCAAGATTCTGAATCAGATACAGAGATAAGGCTTAATTGATGATGATTTGCGAGAAAAAACGAGCTTTTTTTCATTAAACGGTGACTTATTTAGTTAATCTTTTCCATTATCGGTGATCCGATAACACGCTCGTAATGATATACCATTTAGGGACAGAGGTGACAAGATATCCTGCGGGGATAAGATCAATGTGTTCAATCTTGATTGTCATTTACTTTTGATTTTAATCGTAGA
>JAUUVJ010000212.1 GCA_030589605.1 Candidatus Hodarchaeota archaeon
GCTGATATTGTGGGATTCATTAAAGATGTCCGTGTTCAATGGCTGAAACCAGAATCAAAAAAAGCTTCAGAGAAGAAAACTTTTTACCAAATTTTGGAAAGAAGCCTAAAGGTACTTATAAACGCGTCCTACGGGGTAATTGGAAGCGATAGATTTCAATTGTACTGTTTACCTGTAGCTGATTCAACAACAGCTTATGGTCGTAATGCTATTGAAAAAACCATTCAAAAATCTAAAAGTTTAGATATTCAAGTCCTGTATGGTGACACCGATTCAGTATTCCTCCTTAACCCTCCAAAAGAACAAATAGATGAAATCATTCAATGGAGTCAGAGAGACCTTGGGGTGGGATTGGAAATGGAAAAGGTCTATCGTTATGTGGTTCTTTCAGAAAGAAAGAAAAATTACTTTGGGGTCTATCCTGATTCAAGCATCGATGTTAAGGGCTTAATGGGAAAGAAAAGGAATACTCCTCCCTTCTTACAGGAAGGATTCAAACAAGTTTTACAAATCCTTTCTCATGTAAATACTCCTGAAGAGTTTGAAGAGGCAAAGAAAGAAGTAAAAAATCTCGTTAGAAGTATATATCAAAAACTTGAAAAGAAAAGTTATTCTGCAGCAGAATTAACTATCACTATGCAATTATCTCAATCATTAAGTTCTTATAAAGTGAAATCACAGCATTTTAAAGCAGCAACTCAATTAGAAGAACATTATCAGAAGATGTATATGAAAACTCATGAAAATCAAAGACGTAAATCACCATTCATAAAAGCAGGCCAATTAATCCAGTTTGTAAAGACGAAATCAGGAGATCGGGTAATTCCTCTTGAATTAATGACTGATATATCTCAAATAGATATAAAGAGTTACAAATCAATGATAGATTCTATCTTTGATCAATTATTTGGGGCATTAGATATTGGAGTTGAGGAAGTTGCTACTAGTCAAGTAAATTTGATGGAATTCTTTAGTTAATTATCTTTATATCCAAGTTTGAAAACAGTAAAACCTTCCGTTTGATTAATATGGGGGAAAAGACGTTGAGCTAGAGGAAACTGAGGACTGGAAGTACCAATAGTGAATTTTTGAGGTTGAAGTTGAAAATCAGTATTATTTGTGAGGAATTTTTCGATCACCATTTCATTTTCAAGAGGTAATAGAGAGCATGTAGAATAGACTAAAGATGAATCCGTGTTCTTCTTAAGCATTGAAGCAGCATTTGATAGCAAAGAATACTGTAACCTACTTAGCCATTTTACATGGTGTCGATCAATTCGCCATTTTGAATCAGGACGAGACGAAAATGTACCTGAACCTGAACAAGGAGCATCTACCAATATTTTATCGAATTTAATCCTGAAATTAGTTCCAATTCTCAGATCTGATATAAGTGGAAACACATTCTTTAGACCAAAAAGGTCAATTTTTTTTATAAGTTCTTTCATTCGTCTAATATGGTTATCAAGAGCAATTATTCTTCCTGAATTTGGCATTAATGAACTTAGATGAGTAGTTTTACCACCTGGTGCTGCACACGCATCTAATACCGAATCACCAGGCTTTAAATCCATTATGTGGGAAATAAGTGCTGATCCTTTATCCTGTATATAATAGAGTCCTTCATTAGAAGAAGGAAGCCTTGGTAGGGGAGTTTTCCAAGATACTATCTTCAGAACATCGAAAAGATCAGGATCTTCTTCAATTTCTACTTCTTCATTAAACAACTGGTCAATTATTTCTTGTTTATCCTTATTTAAAAGATTTAATCTAATATATACCGTTTGGTTTTGATTATTTGACGTCAATATCTTAATAGTGGTTTCTAAACCATAAAATTCTATGAAATCTCTCACTAGCCATGTGGGGTGAGAAAATTCGACTGCAATCTTCTCAATAGGATCAGGGATTTTTTCAAGAAGTGATTCAAAATTCCATTTTTTGAGTGAATCAAAGTATTTTTCTAATAAAGGCACATTTTCCTTCTTTTCTATGGAAAATACAGAGATTGAATAACTAGTTTTCCAAATGTAATCATCCTCACGAATTGATGACATAGTTAAGAGATAAGTGATAACTCGTAGTAAATTACGAAAATATCGTGGGAGTTTTTCATTCAAGTGTTTTTGAAAATGATTATGAATGATACGATTGAGAATATTTTGATGTCGTACTGTTTCAAACACTAAAGCATGTACCTTTGAATAAGTTATTGGAGTTACTTGTTTCAACACGGTCGGTACGATTTTCATTGCATTTCTTAAAGAAATTTGTTTGACTTCATAATGTGAAATAACAGATGCAGCTGTTCTAATAATCGATTCCATGTTCTCAGAAGTATCAACGCTATTCAACTAACTACATCGTCCTTAGATAATTTTGATTTAGAAAATTTCTGTTTTACAAGAATTTTTCCATCATAAAATGTTCCCCTAAAGATTTCACCTTCTTTAAGTTCTTCTATATCATTTGAATTAATATAATATGTTTCATAATTCTTTGTATTCATAACTTGAGCTATGTTTTCATTCTGTTCAAAATTAATTATCTGAAATTCTTGGGACTCTTCTTCTATTTTTTTAGGTTTAGCTTCCATAAATGGTTTTATATCCAACTTTACTTTTGTTTTTTTAGTAAAATCCCAAAATTCAACCTTGGATCCTTTAAATTGACATATTTGAATTGGTTTATCCTTAAAAATAACAATGTCATTCAGTGTGAATTCAGGAAGGGAAACCAATACAACTCGCTTTCTAGGGAATTCTTTCCATTTAGATTTATCAAAACCTGCAAATTCAGTCGTTACACTGACAATTCCACCGTAATTCTTACTAAAAAGTCTTCCTATAGAATTTGCTGCTGCTTTTGTTTGAAACAAAGCGTCAATACCATTTTTAATATGGATAATTTTAAAAAGAGGGTTTTTTCCATCTGTTAAGGGAAATTGTTTACTTAATTCTTCAATCTCGTCACCCCATTTTTCTAACTCAGATGTGTCTATTTTCATAGGAGATCTAATTTGGATTTTAGATGAATATGTTCCTGATAAACGAGTGCGACATTCAGAGCATACCCCCCAATCAATAGCTATCTCAAAATCTTCAGAAATTGACATTACTGGAACAAATGGATCTGGGCTTGTATAAATATCTACAATTCCAACAATAGCGGATGTTAGACCATTCTCATTATAAATAAAAGTAGTTTTTCCGATATCCATTCTTTTCGGTTTATAATAGAAAATCCAATCCTGACTAATAAGTGTGGATATTTTATCATTAAAAGTAGGTTCCCCTACATCAATTAGAAAAAAGTTAGTCCAATGACCTTTAACAAATATTAATTCACATTTTTCACATGCAACTATGTGTAAGTCCTTTTTTTTTTGTAGAATAGGATGATTTTCTAAGTAGCATTTTTGACATAAATGTTCAAAGAATATCCGTTCTGAACCACAAACGATACATTTTGACACCAGTTTGATTCCTCCATAATTTAAATCGGGGGAAAAGAAAACATTAAGAGATGAGGTATCTTTTTTCCATCTATTGTTTTAAACCAAAGCACTGCTTCTTCATTAATAACTTTTAATTTGATACCAAGTTCAATAGTCGCCCCTAATGCATTAATGTTAACATATTTCCTCATTAAACGCAGAGCATCTTCTATGGATATTTTTTGTCCTCGATAAAACCCAGTGGATACTTTCATCTGAGCTTTTTTGCTATAAAGGACTTGACCAAATAATGATTCATCACATAAAGCTAATACTTCACTATTATGCCTTCGATGAATCTTGAAGTATACGCAGCGTGATGATGAGTCATTTATTTCACTTTTATGGTTATTTAACTGCGACACGGGCTCCACATGCCTCGCAGACTTTAATTAAAATCCTTCCCTCTCTTACAAGTTTTGTATCAGGTTTAGAACACTCCTCACAGAGAACAAAATCTTTAACATAAGAAGTAAGTTCCCGATTAACCATAACTCTCGAAAATTTTCCCTGAAAGCATAAACGTCCCCTTTCTTCTGTAGCTGATGTTGCGAATTCCCCGGCTAAATGTTTAGCTAGATGATCACCATGTTCTTCACGATTAATAATTTTTAAGATACGATTCCAGTCTGTAATCCATGTCTTATTACCTTCCTTGAAAACATCAGCGTTTGGAATTTGGAATCTAGATTTTTCAAATACGTGTGCTGGGAGATTTTCCCGAGCGCGTTTCAATGTAGAGAGATAATCTTTTTCGGAAGTCATTCTTTACTACAACCATCTATGATATAACTAGTTTAGATATTTCTAGATTAGATAAACCAGAAAATGCCTTATATATCTTAATCCTTTCTATTAAAACAAAATCTTGATACACTTTTAACGACTAGGCTTAAATTAAGTATTTATAACGATTAATAAGCTATTTTATTTTCAATAGTATTGTAAATGCAAAAAGATCAAAGTAAGTTAATAAGGACATTAGTAACTTAGACCATTGAGCGTAAACTCTACTTAGGAGAAAACAATGCTACGACGAAAAAAGGAACATCGTAAAATTTTCGAATTGATCAGGAAATGCGACTTAGTTTTAGAAGTGCTTGATGGTCGTCTTCCATTCCTTAGTCGTGTTTCAGCAATTGAAAATTTTGCTAAAAAGATTAATATACCACTTATACTTGTTTTAAATAAATGTGATCTTGTACCACAGGATATATGTGAAAAGAATAAGAAATTACTCAGTCATGAATATCCAACAGTTTATATTTCAGCTCAAAAACGTCAAGGTACAACTATTTTAAGACAAAAAATGATACGATATTCAGCAAAAAACAAAGAGAATTTGATATCGATTGTTGGTATCCCAAATACTGGTAAAAGTAGTTTATTAAACATTCTTAGAGGAAAACATGTTGCTCATACTGGACAGAAACCAGGAGTTACTAGACATCTACAAATTGTACGAATATCAAATAAAATCCTTATGTATGACACTCCAGGAGTTACTCCCTTCGATCATCCTATTAAGGAAATACAAGTAATAATGGGAGCAGTTTCTATTGATAATCTTGAGGATCCTATTGCAGTTGCATCTTTTCTTTTAGATCGGATAAGAAAAAATCATGTAGAGGGATTATTAGAGCGATATAGTCTACCTAGTATTGATTTGGAGAACGAGATAATAATTGAAGAAATCGCAAAGAAAAGAAGAATGGTTCTTAAAGGTGGTGCATTAAATATAAATGAGGCATCAAAGGTACTATTACGTGAATTTACGGCAGGAGTTTTCCCCTACTGGGAAAAATTGGTATGATCGAATAATAATTTAACAAAAAGAAGTTTTTCAGAATTTTGGTTAATAATTACAAATTTGAAACTACTGAAACTACTGAAACACGTAAAATCTTATAAAAGGTTGAATTTTATGAACATATTGACACAAGTATGAAAAAAACTAAAGTCATTCAAAGGAAACGTGAATCCCATCAAAAGTATCAATATTATACTTCCAACAAGATAGGGGAAAAAACAATAACCATCTGATGATCTAAACTATAGATATTATTATAAAAGGATAAATTTACAAATAAGGGTGAAAGTTAAAGAAATGAATTTTAATAAGAATAAGCAGAAACATTAATTATTAACAGAAAGAAGATTTATGAGAAGGATAGTAACATCTTCAAAGAATACATTTTAAAAATTCTGTATTAAAATTAAAAAATAAATAGATCAATGAAAATAAGGTGATATAGGGTGCCAGCATGGAAAGTTCATTTTGCTTTAGGGGGAGAACAGGATGAAGAAATCGATTTTGTTGATGCAGAAACATTAGTTGATTGGGATCCAGAATTTAAAGGTGAACTAATTTCAAGTTTTTTCGACACCAAATATCATTGGATAAGTAGTTTAAAATCGGTTTCACGAGATAATATTGATTTTCCTCCAATAAATTTCCTTATAGTTGTTGGTAGAAGGTGGGGAGAGTCAAAAACGAAAGGAGTTCCATTGGGAGTTCTTTTTGAGTTTATTGAGGGAGATTTAAGAATGCGAGGAGTGGGACCCAAAAGTCTTTCCGAAAAAACAAGCATTGATGGTGGAAACCAACTATTAACTCTTGTTTCTGATCTGTTTGATAAACCAAATTTGTGGAAAACGAAAATAGTTATACATACAATGCCTAAAAGTGAATGGAAGGTTATAGCTGATATTGTAGGGGAAGAACCTTGGCCTTTGCTTGAACATGGCCGAAAAATAATGAAATCAGATCCTAAGAGAGCTATGGAAAATTTTAGTAAAGCGTATAAAATATTTGACATCTTATCAAATGTTAATGGAAAATTCCATGCAGTATTTGCCCAAGCTGAATTATCTCTTGCAACAAAAAATTTCGACCTTACAAAAAATCGAATACAGATAGTTTGGGAGCTAGCAAGCCAGTTAGGTGATCCTATGTTAGAAGAAAATGTTCTAACATTGGAGGGTATTCTTTTATATGAAAATAGCTTATATGAACAAGCAGTTGTGCGATTTGAGCAAGCGTTATTGAGAAGTAAGAAAGCTAATATTCACAAAGCTGTTGTGAACGCGTATTGCAATATCGGGGAATGTTATTTTCGTGTAGGTAAGATTGATGATGCTTTGGAGATTTTTGATAAAGCTCGGATCCTATCACAAGAACGGAATGACAAGCATTGGCTTGCTATTTCTCAAGTAAATCTATCAAAAGTACTTACTGAGTTTGTAAAGCGAGGGGACAGTTCTAGCTCTACTCAAGCAGTATTTTACCTTGAGGAGGCTGTTCAGCTTTTTGAACAACTTGGAGACAAGTTTGGATTAATGATTGCACAAGGATCATTCGGAAATCTCGAATCGATGATCGGTAATCTTGAAAAAGCGCTCATTCATGTTGAGATTGCTGCAGAAAAAGCTCAAAGTCTGAATGATCATATTTATCAAGAATTTTATCAACAGAAAACCCAAGAAATAAAAAATAAAATATTAGACTCTATTTAGATTTCTCCTAGATAATATTGAAGTTTTTCTTCACAAAATGATCTAATATTATTCATTACAAAACTAGCTAAGTAATTAGCC
>JAUUVJ010000061.1 GCA_030589605.1 Candidatus Hodarchaeota archaeon
AATTTCATTACGGTTTTAGGCGGAAGTAATCCTGAGGTTGAACTAGATGATTCACTATCAGGTGAAGTTGTTGATTTCACCCCTGTCATTGAAGATAGTGACAATAGAGAATCATATGTTGAAGAAAAAATTGCTAAAGTATCTGTTGATATAACAAAAGCTAAACTTTTAGTATCGGGTGGTCGTGGTGTTGGTGGTAAAGAGAAATTTGCAGTCATAGTCGATGCAGCAAAATCTTTAGGAGGAGAAGTAGGTGCTAGTCGCGCAGCTGTCGATGCTGATTGGGTAGCATATGATCATGAGGTTGGCCAGACTGGAAAAATGGTCACGCCTGATTTTTACATCGCTTGTGGAATATCAGGAGCAATTCAACATATCGTGGGAATGCGAAATTCAAAATGTATTATAGCCATTAATACTGATGAAGAAGCTCCAATTATCGAAGTCGCACATTACGCTATTATAGCAGATCTTCATGAGGTTCTACCTGAAATAGTAAAACAGATTTAAGTATGTTTTAATGAGTTTCCTCTTCGGAAACCATATTCTTTCTTTTTTATACAATATGAAAATTGAATCAACCATTGGGTCTAATTATTGGATGAAAAGAGTATCTACCTTACAGTTGTAAAATGAACACGACAACTTCAAATAAGAAAGTGGGAGATATGAAAACAATTTTCCGAACAAGATTAATTTCAGTACACTGTCACTAAATCCTTCTGATAGAATTAAAATAAGAGAAAGTGGCATGATTTTAAACTTGTGCTAAATAAACTGTCTAAATCGATATAATATATCAATGGGTGTTGATGAAATTTTGATTCAAACAATATTAGCAATACTACAAGAACCTCGAAGAGAAGCATATTGGCCTCGACCCGATTTTTATGGAAATCAGGTTGGTTTTCTAATTTATATGTGTGCAATAACTGCAGTTGTGATCCTAGTAATTGGATTTTATCGAAGTGCACGTGTATGGTTTCATGGACGATATGATCAGGAAAAACAATCTTTTATAAGTTTCCTGTTTACGTTAATTAAAAGAGCGTTTAAAAATATCTTTTCAAAGTCTTTTCCAAAAAGAATATTCTATGGGATTGGAGCAGGCATCACTAAAAGAAAATCAATGCAAAAAATAAGTTTCATTGTACATACAATGGTGATGGTTGGTTTTCTTGGTTCTTTAATTTCTACTCTTTCAATCACTGCTCATGAATACTTATTTCATGAAGAATTAATAGTGGGTAATTTGTACCTTTTACTCAATATATTTGCAGATATTTCTGGTGTCTTATTATTTGTCGGTATAATATTGGTTCTCATCCGACGTTATATAAGAGAAAGTGATTATTATGCTCGCGCAGGTTATGAGGATTTAATACTAATTTTACTATTTTTTTGGATTAGTATTTCAGGATTTTTCATTGAAGCAACGCGTATAGTTTATGGACTGAATCATCTCCCTATTGATATATATGGAATTAGCTATACAAATCTTGATTTTGAAATGACTTCTTTCATTGGGTACCCTCTTGCATTGATCCTCAAGAATATTTTGACAATTGATGGGCAGATATTTGCTTTGCATCTGTTTTTCTATCTAACACATTTAATCTGTATTCTTATTGTAGCAGCTATTTTAACCTTTAGTAAATTCTTCCATATAGTTGCTGGTCTTGGAAATATCGTTCTTGCTGATATGAATACCCCTAAGGGAAAATTAAGATTCAATCCTGACGGTATTTCTAAGATCGAAGATTTTACTTTTTATCAATTACTTGAAGCTTCTGCATGCATGAAATGTCACTTTTGTCATAATTATTGTCCAGCACAGGATTCAGGGGAACCTCTTTCTCCTTTAAAGATCATTCAAGATGTCAAGAATTGGGGAAAGAAACATTATGGACTTGTAACTTCTCAAAAGAATACTGAAATTCTCGGTGATGAATCTGGTTTAAATCAAGATGTATTATGGGCATGTGTAACTTGTTATGCTTGTACAAATTCTTGTCCTCATTTAATTGGTCATGTAAATATGATAGTAGGAATGCGTGCTGCATTAATTGAAGGAGGTTCCGTTCCAGGAACATATACAACGATGCTTGAATCAGTTTATCAGTATGGGAATATTTGGAATCAACCCAAACGTGACCGAATGAACTGGTTAAAAGAAGGAAAGCTACCAAAAATAAAGAAGTCAGAATCAAAACTTCTTTGGTTACCTGGTGACACCTTAGCTTATGATCCTAGAAATCAAAAAGTTGCACGTGCAACGTATGATCTATTTACAAAGATAGGCCTTGATTACGGAACATTTGGTGATGCGGAAAAGAATGATGGGAATGAAATGCGTCGTTTAGGAGAAGAAGCCCTTTTTCAAATGTTAGCTGAAGAAAATATCAAGATGTATCAAAAAAGGAAAGTAAGTCGTATTGTCTGTTCTTCTCCTCATGCATATAACACAATTAAAAATGAATACCAGCAATATGGTGGAGAATTTGATGTTTTACACATTACTCAATTTATCTTGGAGCTTATAGAACAAGATAAGATCAAGTTCTCTAAAGAATTGAATTATGAGGTAACTTTTCATGATCCGTGCTATTTAGGTCGCTATAATGACGAATACGAGGCCCCTCGGAAAATACTCGAACTTCTTCCTGGAGTTAAAATCAAAGAAATGCCGAACAATAAACAATTTAGTTATTGTTGTGGTGGTGGCGGTGGTGGTATGTTTCGTGAGACTCCAGAATGGGTTGAAACTCGTATTTCTGAAATACGAGTAGTAGAAGCCAAAGAAACATTAGATTCTTTTGAAGTAAGTAAAACAAAAGAGAAGCCCAAAAAAGTGATCATAACAGCCTGTCCGTTCTGTACAAGCATGCTTACTGATGCAACTAAAACACAACAAATAGAGGAAGAAATTGAAGTAAAAGATTTAGTTGAAATTGTTCTTGAAGCAATGGGTGATTAATCCTAAAAAAAACCAGTTTTATTTAGTCCCCCCACTAGATTTTGGTTAACAATACCAATTTCTTTCTTCCATTCTTTTTAATTCTAAGTATAATCTAAAGTGAACTACACACACCTAAAGGAGTGTGCTTCCACGAGTCCGCCCAACCGTTTTTCTCTAGGAAAATGGATGTTACTTGTTCTACAGGACTAATTTTTTTCACCTTTCCAAAAAATAATTTAATAATAGGTTACCTGAAGAATAAGACGTATTTTAGTACTGAGCGTTATTTATAAAAATACGGAATAAATAATAGGCAACATTGAGAATTTTATTTTTGAGGTGACTAGTATGAAAGACCTGTTTTTAGTTGTAAATCCTACAGCAGGAGGTAGTAGGGTTAATAAGATCTGGATGGATGAATTAAAACCATTACTTAACAAAAATGAAGTAAATTATGATTATGAGATGACTACACATCCTCAACATGCCATTGAAGTTGCAAGAGCTAAAATAAATGAGGGTTACCAGATAATTTGTTCTGTAGGCGGTGATGGGACTGCGAATGAGGTTATTAATGGTATTTTAAAGGCAGATAGAAAAGGAATTTTTGCAGCTTTTGCGATAGGAACAGGTAATGATGTTCCGTCGGTATTTGGTCTTCCTGAATTAGATATTGACGCAGCACTAGATTGTTTGATAAATGGACAAGATATGGATTTTGACGTTGGATACTGTAAAAACGCAGATCGTTACTTTGTTGGAGTAGCATCAATGGGGTTTGATGCAGAAGTAGCAGATCGAACAAATAAAAGAGGTAAGAAGAAAAAAGGGAAATTTAACTATGAAATCGCAATATTTGAAACAATTCTAAAGTTTAGACCATATGACGTAGTGATAACCCCTAGTGATAGTCCTCCAATTGAAGGAAAACGAATGCTTATAGCTATTGGTAATGGCAAACGTTATGGAGCAGGTATGCATATCTGTCCTAGTGCTGAAGTGACAGATAACAAATTTGCGGGAACTACTCTAAGGAAAGTAAGTCGATTCACTCTTCTTCGATTATTCCGTCGCATTTATGACGGAAAACACATAGATCATCCTAAGGTAGACACTTTTGAGGGCGGTGAAATCCATGTTGAATCTTTAAACAAGAAATGTCTCTATCAAATAGATGGAGAAATCATGGGATATTTGCCTGAAACATTCATAACGAAACCAAAAGCGGTTACTGTTCGTGTTCCCAAACCTTGGCGATCATATTCAGAAATTTGGCAGGGAAAGCTTAACCAGAAGTACAAAAAGAAGGAAAAAGAAAAAAAGTAAAACATTTAACGAGAGCTATAATAAAAAGATCAAGCTTTGTTTGTTTCATCATTTTGAAAAGTTATCTTTAGATTAGTTAAAATTAAAAAAGTAGAGATTGTTGTAAATAAAAGGGAATGAACTAAATGAAAATCAAAAAAATACATGGTCGTGAAGTTTTCGATTCTCGTGGGAATCCGACTGTGGAAGTGGAATGCTATTTAGATGATGGCTCGTTTACACGTGGTATGGTTCCTTCTGGTGCAAGTACAGGAATACATGAAGCACTAGAATTACGTGATGGTGGTACTAGATTATTAGGTAAATCTGTATCAAAAGCAGTTGAGAATATATCAAAGGTAGCTCCTAAAATCGCAGGTCTTGACCCTAAAAATCAAACAGAGATTGATCAGTTACTACTTGAATTAGATGGAACTGAAAATAAATCAAAATTAGGAGCAAATGCCATTCTTGGTATTTCTATGGCTGTGTGTAAAGCAGGAGCTAAAGTGAAAGGAGTACCTCTTTATCAACATCTCGGAGATTTACGAGGTAATTCAAAATTTATACTTCCTATTCCTAGTTTAAATGTGATTAATGGAGGAGAACATGGTGGAAACGATATTGCTTTCCAAGAATATATGTTAATGCCAGTAGGAGCGCCTACTTTTAAAGAAGCTATGGTTTATGGAGTAGAAGTTTATCATACGTTAAAAGAAATCATAAAAAAGAAACATGGAGCTACTGCTGTCAATGTAGGAGATGAAGGCGGATTTGCGCCTCCACTCAGCCTTGTTGAAGAACCATTGAAATTAATAACCGAAGCAATAGACGAAGCAGGCTACACTGGGAAATTTCAATTAGCATTGGACCCTGCAGCTAGTGAATTCTATAAAAACGGGAAATATATGGTGGATGACAAAGCCTTAGGATCAGATGACTTTATTAACCTATATGAAGAATTCATTGAAAAATATCCAATTGTTTCCATTGAGGACGCGTTTGATCAAGATGATTGGGATACTTTTCAGAAGTTTACTAGGAGAAACGGCAGTAAGTTGCAAATTGTAGGGGATGATCTATTAGTAACAAATGTAAAGAGAATACAAAAAGCTATTGATCAAAAGGCGTGTAATTCGCTATTATTAAAAGTTAACCAGATAGGTTCTGTTACAGAAAGTATTAATGCTGCAAAATTAAGGCAAGATAATGGTTGGACTGTTATGGTATCCCATCGAAGTGGCGAAACAGAAGATCCATTTATCGCGGATTTAGTGGTCGGGTTAAAAACAGGCCAAATAAAAACAGGTGCACCTTGTAGATCAGAGCGATTAGCAAAATACAATCAACTGATTCGCATTGAAGAAAGCCTAGGGGACAAAGCTACCTACGCTGGTACAAAGTTTCGACAACTTTAGGGTTAAGAGATTTTATTACCTTTAGACTTCTGAAGAAACAGAAATGAAGAGAATTTCACGAAAAAAAAGAAATAAATACATCTTATCATTGCAGGAATTGTGAATATCCAAATTTCGGTCTAACATGTGACTTGCATGAAATATTCACAAGTATTTCCTTCTTTTTTCTTTATAATTATATCAATCATAATAAGTCTTAGGATGACTCTTGGTACTGCTCAGATAGCTTATGGTTATGAAAATAACGACGCTCCAGAAGCCAAGAACCAATAGAAACAAATGTTTTAGGACATTATATAGTGAAAAAGACTAGTCAAAAAATCGATAATGAGATTGCACTTTCTTTTGCAAATAAGGAAAAAATCGATTCAAAGGAACTGATCATATGTACAATCACTCAGCTTAATGAAGCTACGACGACAGAAGTCATGGAGATGGCCTCAAAGATTTCTTCAGAGTGCAAAGATCGTCTTTGTGCAACCCTAGCCTCTTTTTTGAATGAAGGAAAAATACAGAAAAAATTATCAAAAGAAAAAAAGCGATAATTTGGTCATTAGTAAGCTAGCGAACAAGGAAATATATCGTATATAGGGTATTCAATCATCTTATTCCACATGTTTTCAAATCATTCAATTATATTTAATAAATTTAGATAATTTTAGATTAAAAAGACCAAAAATACGAACTGTGCCGTAATTATAAAGAAAATTACATTTATTAGCCTCTGATTAAAAAAGAGTATATGGTGAAATTAACATTCTCTGTTAATAATATCGCCTAATTTTATTAGAATAGTTATAAAAAATCAGACGTGTTTTATAATGTCGAAATCAAGAGAAGAGAAGTACATTTTATGGTTTAATGAGCTAGGAATCGGTGATGTACCATTAGTTGGCGGTAAAAACGCCAGTTTAGGGGAAATGTATCAATTCTTAACTAATAAAGGAGTTAATATTCCTAATGGATTTGCAGTAACCGCTTCAGCATATCGTCACCTTTTAAAAGATGCTGGAATAGAAAATGACGTGAAAGACTCATTAGCAGGTCTAGATACACATGATATTAGAAATTTACAAGAAAGAGGTCGCAAAGCCCGTTCCGTTATTCGTTATGCTAAATTACCTAAAGATTTAGAAGATGAAATTCGTGAAGCATATCAAAAACTTTGCAAAGAAGCAGGCAGGCCAGATATAGATGTAGCCGTACGATCCAGTGCAACTGCAGAGGATTTACCTGATGCATCTTTTGCTGGACAACAAGAAACTTACCTAAATATTCGTGGAGAAGAATCACTTTTAGACTCTTGTCGTTCTTGTTTTGCAAGCTTATTCACTGATAGAGCAATTAGTTATCGAGAGGATAAAGGATTCGGTCATTTTGATGTCTATCTCTCAATTGCAGTCCAATTAATGATTCGATCAGATGCAGCTTCATCTGGAGTAATATTTTCTATTGACACTGAATCGGGATTTAAAGGCGCAGTTTTTATTACAGGAGCTTATGGACTCGGTGAAACCGTTGTACAAGGCGCTGTAAATCCAGATGAGTTCTATGTCTTTAAACCAACTTTAAAAGAAGGAAAACGCCCAATTGTAGGAAAACGGCTTGGATCAAAAGAAATAATGATGGTATATACTTCAGATCAAAGAAGACCAATAAAAACAGTTGACACTCCTGAATCAATGAGAAAAACTTTCTGCGTCTCTGATGATGAAATAATACAATTAGCAAAGTGGACAACAATCATAGAAGACCATTACAAAAAACCAATGGATATTGAATGGGCTAAAAACGGTGATGGAGATTATGAAGGAGATGGGAAACTCTATATAGTCCAAGCGAGACCAGAAACAATCCATTCACAAAAAGCAACCAATGTCATAGAAACATATGTACTGAAAAAACAAAGTGAAGTACTCGTAACAGGACAAGCAGTAGGAGCAAAGATAGGACAAGGAATAGTAAACGTAATAAAAACATCTTCACGAATACATGAATTCAAAAAAGGTGAAGTGCTGGTGACAGGCATGACAGATCCGGATTGGGAGCCTGTTATGAAAATTGCATCTGCTATTGTCACTGAACGCGGTGGTCGGACATGTCATGCTGCTATTGTCTCGAGAGAACTTGGTATTCCCGCTGTTATTGGTACAGGCAATGCTATGCGTGTTTTGAGAGATGGAATGGAAGTCACTGTTTCTTGTTGCGAAGGACAGGATGGACATATTTACGATGGAATTCTTCCTTTTGAGATTGAAACAATTGAATTAGACAATATCCCTAAGACTCGCACCAAAATCATGATGAATGTGGGTATTCCTGAGAAAGCGTTTGATCAGTGTCAAATTCCTAATGATGGTGTTGGTCTCGCTCGTGAAGAGTTCATTATTAACTCTTATATTGGGATTCATCCTTTAGCACTCCTCAACTATGATGAGCTGAAAGCCAAAGCGGATTCTGATATGGATATTGCTGCACTTGTCCGACAAATTGATGAAAAGTCTGGCGCTTACACAGATAAAGAGGAATTCTTTATTGAAACCTTAGCCATGGGTATTGGCCGTATTGCATGTGCTTTTTATCCCAATGATGTTGTTGTCCGACTTTCTGATTTCAAAACAAATGAATATATCAATTTAGTTGGTGGCTATTTATATGAACCCACTGAATCTAATCCTATGATTGGTTGGCGTGGTGCATCTCGTTATTACGATAAAGAATACAAACCTGCCTTTGTGGCTGAATGTAAGGCACTTAAACGTGTCCGTGATGATATGGGTTTGACAAATGTTATTGCTATGGTTCCTTTCTGTCGAACTGTCGAAGAAGGGAAGAAAGTCATTGCTATCATGAACGAAGCAGGTCTAGTCCAAGGTGAAAATGGTTTCCAAGTCTATGTTATGGCTGAGATTCCTTCCAACGTCATTCAAGCCGATGGTTTTGCTGAAGTCTTTGATGGTTTTTCCATTGGTAGTAACGACTTAACTCAATTAGCCTTAGGTCTTGATCGTGATTCTGAATTAGTTTCTCATATTTATGATGAACGTAATGAATCAGTTAAACGATTGGTTGCTTCTGTCATTAAAACTGCTAAAGCAACTGGTAAGAAAATCGGTATCTGTGGTCAAGCGCCCAGTGATTTTCCTGAATTTGCTGCTTTCTTGGTAGAATGTGGTATTGATTCTATGAGTCTCAATCCTGATACTGTTGTCAAAACCAAACTTGAAATTGCCGCTAAAGAAAAAGAACTCGGTATTAAACCCTAAACCGTAAGTTCTTTTCTTTCTCTCTTTTTCTTTTTTTCTTCTTTCTACGCTTTTTTATTATTCTCAATCCATGAGGGTGAATTATTGATTGAATTCTTACATTCAACTTAACCAGTTTTATGTAGGAAAAAATAATTCCTAAAATACTTCATTTTGATACTTCCTTTATTTTAAATAATACCCTTCCCAATCAGGATATTCTAGTTCTTCATGTCAAATTTCGTTGAATGTGATGAAAGTCCAAAGAGAGAAGTAGAGAAAAGTTAAAAGATGAGATTTATCAGATTATTTTGGAGACTGATTTGATCTTAGTATCCTATTTCTATAAAATATATTTGTAGAGTGAGCAAAATGGTAAAATGTAAGATTACGGTACTGAAACGAACATTTCACGAAGATCTTGCTGAAGAATACGTGCAAATGAAGACAGGTAAATGTGGAGAGTTTGAAGATGGTCAAGAATTCATAACAGTAAGTCCAACAGCCAAACCTGAATCTTTTCCGTGTAGCTTTGCTTGGTATGATATTCACAAAGTACTTTTGACCCTCATGCAAGGAGGGAATTTTGCTAATTATGTTGGCAAAACTGGAAAAATATGGAAATGGATGAAAACCAATAATTCCTACATAACCTGCTGTACTGATGGAATCAGACCTGTTATTTTCAAACTAGAGGTAATCGATAGAGATGAACCAATAAGAGAGCCTGAATAGAAATTGGTATGTATTGAAAATTATCCTTCCAAGGATCTCTAATCTAATGTGAACAGAAATACAACTAATTTTCTCTTTCAATCAAGGTTCCTGCGATCTCTGATCTTATAATACATTTTGATTATACTTATGGTTACAAGTGTACTGATGCATAAAGTATCTTACATAATCCTCTTCTTTTTATTGAAATTCGATTAAAAATGCTTTTCTACCACAATTTTCGTTCTAAATACTTAGGTTGCCATTTACTAGCAGTAAGTTGCCCCCAAAAGCGGATAGCTGAACCTGAGTTGGGAAAAATTTCTGGAAGTTTCTCTGCCAATTCTTTTCCATAATTTGTGATGGATTTTCTTAGATTTTCTAACTGAATGATTTCTGCTCTTAATTTATTTGACAAATCATCAAATTTTTCTTTTGATGTTTTAGAAAGTATAATAGTATCTGTTAAATAATGGTTCATCTCCCGATGAAGCTTTTCTAGGGAAATCGGAGCAGGTGGTTTGCTAAAATCAGTTCGATATAGCTCTATATAGGTTAATCTTTTCTCATTTCCCTTTTTTTGATTAACCTTTTCTGCTCTCAAAATTAATCGATACCAATAAGTCTTCTTTTGTGTTTTATAAAATTTCATCCAGTTGTTATATTCCTCATACTTTTTTCCTCTATAATATGAATCTAACTCCACAGGGATTTTTTTGATTGCGATTACTCGCCCTTGTAAGTTATTATTCTCAAATAGGGTCTTTATTTCAGAGAGCAGGCTAGGTTGCTTTTCATCACCTAGAGAGATTAGGATTAATTGAAAAGTTCCTTGAGGTTTGAGTATTTCTGGAATAACTGGAAAAACTTTCCTTATAACTGTGAACCCATCTGTTCCTCCATCATTATGGATTGTATTTTTGTATCTTGTATCATCTGCCGTCGGAAGGATTGGAAGATGGCCTGTAATTAGATCAAATTTCTCATTGATATTAGTTAAGTCCTTAGTAATATCTCCTTCCTTGAATGTCATCCAATCGCAATTATTCCATTGTGCGCTCAATGTTGCGACTGCAACTGCATTCGGATTGAGATCTATTCCAAGCATAGAGTGACTAGGCCCTTGCCAAGGTAATCCAAATAATTGAAATCCTGAACCTGTTGCTAAGTCCAGGATATTCTTCGGATGGGTAATTACTCTAATATATTTTTGAAATACTGGAGATTCTGCTCCTATGTACACTTGAGGTTCACAATATCTTCGGAATGGAACGAGAAGTAAGTACTGATTGAGTGGAAATATACGAAAAATAGATAGATATTCCTCTTTAGCTGTACGAATGATTAGTTGAGCTTGTTCTAATTTTTCTATCATTTCCTCTGAGAAAATTTGCTTCATTTCTAGTATATTCAAAGCACGATTATCTGCAAAAAACGAAAGTAATATCTCTGTGAGAGGGTTAGCATGTGGTAATTTTTTCCTAGGAGCATGAATAAAACTGAATCCTTCAGCTAAACGTTGATAATAGCCTGCTGTATATTCCCATTTCCATAATAACCTTTTTAAATTATGTAAAATACCTTTAATTGTATTATAATCATAATCCTGAAAATTGAACGTCCTCATCATTACTCCTCGGCTATTTCTTAACCGATAGTTCCTATCTTCCCTCCTCTACTTCTCTTTTTTGCTAGATCTGTCCCTGTTTTAGTGATAGTTTCAGAGCTATAGTGGAATATTTCCAAATGTATAAAAGCATCCATTCTATTCGATTACTTACATTCATCAAGGTGCTAAATAATGAGTTTTAATGCAAAAGGTACTATGAAAGATCTTTTAACTTCTTTGTTGAAAGCAAAAAAGACAGTGTATGTGATATTGAATAGTGGAAAAGAATATGTGGGTATTATTTTAAAAGTGGAACAGAATTTAGTAGTTTTTCAAACACAAGGTAAGAAAAATTTTTATGATGCAGTAATTCGAATAGAGGATATTACATCTGTTGAAGTGAAAGTTCGGGGAGAATAAAAAAACTAAATTGTGTTGAATAAAACAATTCTCCAACCCATTTCTTTTTGAAAAAAAAATAGAGAATAGAGGATAAAAATCTCTCTATTCTTCCTTTTTTTTAATTATCTTTCATTGATAGATGTCCCAGTGATAGATGGTCATTTCGTGATAAAGACATAGCAGTATATTTTATCTTGAACCCTTGCTTTTCCATTTCAACTATCCAATTTTTAATTTTTTGATCTAACATTGGGTCAAACTGACTTGATCCATCGTAACACAGCTGCATATCATTTTTCAATGTGAAAAATGAGTCTGGAATTGTTCTGATTGAAGTTTTTTGGAGGTCCAGACCTTTCAGTTTTCTTAGATTTCCAAGGTTATTGGGAAGTGATGAGATATTTGCGTTTCCGTCGAAAGAGACATTTTCTAAATTTTTTAATTGGTCGAAATCCATAGGAACTGAACTTAGCTGATTATAACCTATCCATAAATCTTTAAGATTTTCTAGCTCGGTAATGCTACTTGGTAGATCAAGTAATTCATTATGGTCAACATAAAGGTACTGCAAATTCTTTAATTTTCCAATACTTTCAGGTAAAGATTTAAGCTTGTTATTAACAACAATGAGGGATTCTAGATTAGTTAAATTTCCAATACTTTCAGGTAATCTCTCCAATTGGTTTTTAGACAAGCGAAGGAATTTTAATTGGTTTAAATTCCCTATAGAGTCAGGAAGTTCTGTAAGAACGTTACTTGAAATATTTAATGTCTGCAATTTTTTCAAAGAACCAATTTCTGTAGGAAGCGAACTTAATCGATTCCCCTCAAGGTTAAGTTCTCTAAGTTCTGTAAATTTACCGATCTCTGGTGGCAAATTTGGTAATTTGAGATCATGTAAAAATAATTTCCCAATTTTTTTCCCATTAAACTGTATTGAACGATCGAAATACGCACTATTCAGCACATCTTCATATCTATATCCCTTTGGAGTTTGTTGCATTAATTTTTCCAATAATACACTGTCAGAAGATGGATCTGGAGTCTTACCAAGAGCTGAAATCCAAGCTATACTAGTTAATGATTTATCTAAATCGATAGATGAAACTTTGAATGGCATTTCCATGCTAGAAGT